>JAWUVT010000089.1:0-21046 GCA_034112225.1 Flavobacteriales bacterium
AAACGCTAGATACTCTTGCTTAGTAATATTATTTTTTTTAAGATAGTTGTTTAATTCAGATTCTTCTGATTCAGTAATAGATGGACGTTTCATTTGTTTATTTTATAATTTAGTTTTTTTGTTTTTCAAAAAGAGGAGATAGCTTGCGCTATTTTTTTGCGAATCTAATAAGTTTTTGAAAAGGGTCACATTCAATATTTCTTGACAATTGAAATGCTAGCAATGAAAATTTTTAAAGGAAAGTAGTTGTCATATTGATTATTGAGTAAATAATAAAGGAATGCTAAGCCATTTTTTAAGAGGAAATCTTTTGCGTTCTCATAACGCTTAAAAAAGAGCATGTTGTAGACAGTGCTCTCAGTAATTAAATGGAAATCAAGCTGATTTTTTTTTTTAATGGTTTCATAAAATAAGAGTCAAATAGAAGAATAGGATTTCAGCCCTTGTATCAGGTTGGTTTCCGGCCCGTCAACTCATTCCAAACCCTGTTGTGCAACTTTTAAATTAAGTTTAGAAAGTTGTTTTATTCTATTTGACATGGCGGTAGTAACTAAAATTTTATCAGTAGAATAAAGGAAGTATATTACGGTTTAACAGAAGAATTCGTTAGATTATTTATTAGTAAAGTAAGGAGGTCAATGAAATCGAGTGAGATCAATTCCACTAAAAGGATCAATAGATGTTGATTAATTTGGAACAGGAGGGAAAGGAGAAAGAGAGCGTTGGTTGCAACGATAACCATAATTAAAATAAGGTGGTTTGTTCAGTGTTGTTGTAAATAAAGGGAGAAGAAATAATCGGTGTTTATAAACCGATAAATAGTCATCAAAAATACAGCACAACACAAACTAAAGTTGGGAGGAGTTAGTTTGTAGGCCTTGCAAAATACGATTCATTAAGTGAGATCAGGTTGCTTTTCCTATGATTGGTGGAGGAAAGTTCCGTTTCATTACTTTTTAAACCTTAGTAAAGTAACTGTGTGTGGATGATAAGTTGTGTTTGGTCGTGTTTATTTGTTTGTAGGTCTTTATTTGCGTTAAAACGTAGATACAAGTTACACTATTTTTGATACCTTTGATACCAACCGTATTTATTATAATGATTTATGAAAAACTTATTATGTAGTTTACTAGTTGGGTTTTTAGTGTTTTTTTTAGCAGATAAAGCGAGAGCTCAACTCAATGCTGGTTTTTCAGCAAATATAACTAGTGGCTGTGAATCTTCGATTGTTATGTTTGCAGATCAATCAACAGCAAGTCCAACCTCTTGGCAGTGGGATTTTGGTGATGGGAGTACAACCTCTTCACTTCAAAATCCAGTTCATTTTTATGCAAATACAGGCACTTATACCGTTACATTAAACGTAGCCAATAGCTCAGGTACAGCTGTTGAAACAAAAACAAATTACATTACGATACATGAAAATCCTATCGTTGAATTTTCTTTGCCAGACACCGTTGGTTGTATCCCTTATTCTGCCGTTTTTTCTGACGCAACAGTTGTGGCTGGAGGATCGGTTGTCTCATGGAATTGGGATTTTGGAGATGGGAACACTTCTAATCTTGAAAACCCTTTACACATTTACAATTCAGAAAATTCATTTCATGTTTTATTAAGTGTAACCGATAACAATGGCTGTTCAAATAACTTGAATAAAATTGACTATGTTACCACATTTCCATCGCCAACTTCCCTTTTTTCACAGAATAATAGCTTTGGTTGTTCTCTTCCTTTAGAGCTTGTTTTTACAAATAATTCTACTGGAACTGGCCTTGTTTATGCTTGGAGTTTTGGGAATGGCAATACTTCAAACCTGTTAACTCCTGCAGATCAAACTTTTACGGCGTTAGGGACTTTTGCCAATACCTTGATGGTAACAAATAGTGACGGCTGTAGTGATACCTCTTCCCAAGCTTTAGTTATAGCACCTTTTGTAGCTGATTTTTCTCAAGATACTACAGCAGCATGTGTCAATGAAGCGATTAATTTTACAGATTTGTCTACAACAATCGCTAATACTTGGAATTGGGATTTTGGAGATGGGACGACTTCTTCAGCTCAAAACCCGAGTCACGGGTACAATGTTCCAGGAACCTATACGGTGGAACTTATTGCTGCTGGACCCATCGGTTGTTCAGGCAATGTAATTAAAACAAATTTGATTACGATCAACCCACCACCTACTGTTGGGTTTACTGCCGATGATACTGGAGCTTGCCAAGTACCATTTGTTGTTAATTTCACAGACAATACTCCAAATGCCGTTTCGTGGAACTGGAACTTTGGAGATGGAAACACCTCTACCAATGAAAACCCTGTAAATACCTATACTTCTTTAGGGAATTACACCGTTTCATTAACGGTTATTGATATTAATGGTTGTTCTGCTACCTTAGTAGAAAGTTCATTCATCCAAATTATTCCACCAACAGTAAATTTTAATTCAATTAAAACCAATGGCTGTGCTCCATTAGTTGTTGATTTCAACGACCTAACTTTTTCAAACGAAACCATAACCAGTTGGAATTGGAATTTTGGTAATGGAAATACTTCTACCAGCCAAAGCCCAACCGAAACTTATACAGATACAGGTTCTTATGATGTTACCCTGATTATTGTAAATGCTGACGGATGTACAGATTCATTAACATTTACTGACTTTATTCAAGTAGGGCAACTCCCAATTGTCAATTTTTCACCCACAGATACCACCGGATGTCATCCTTTTACAGTTAGTTTTTATGACAGTTCAAGTGTTTATTCAGATCAATGGAGTTGGAATTTTGGTGATGGAGAAACTTCTTTATCCCAAGACCCAACACATATTTATATCGATACAGGATATTTTGAGGTTACTTATGCTGCCGGATTTCATGGTTGTTGGGATACTTTAAGGATAGATTCGGTTGTTGAAGTATTGTTGCCGAAAGCAGAATTTACAGTCAGCCCTAATATTGGGTGTAACGCTCCACACACCGTTACATTTACAGACGGTTCTGAAGGTTCTGATAATTGGACTTGGCGTTTTGGTGACGGGTTGGAAACTACCACTCAAAACCCAATACATACCTATACTAACACTGGGTTTTTTACGGCAAAATTAATCGTCGAAAATTTTACGACTGGCTGTCTCGATTCCATTACACAAGTCATTAGCATCTCAGATCGGGAGATAGGTTTTGATCAATCCGATACGGTGGTCTGTAAAAACTTTGCAGTTCAATTTACCGATGAAACAATCGTTAATTCAACGATCTCTTCTTGGAGTTGGGATTTTGGAGACGGAGGACTTTCTAGTGCTCAGCACCCTAATTATACCTATACTACTTCTGGAATATATGATGTACGTTTAATCATTACAGATGCCTTAGGATGTTTAGATACGTTAATAAAAACCAATACCGTGGATGTGAAAAGCCCTTCAGTAGCTGATTTTGTTGCCGATACTACTTTTGGATGTGCTCCATTATTAGTTAATTTTAGTGACTTATCTATACCTGTAAACCCTATCTTAGAATGGACTTGGGATTTTGGAGATGGAGGGTCAGACACCTTACAGCACCCTACGTATGTCTATAGCGGAAGAGGAGTCTTTAATGTGACCTTAACCATAGTCGATACCTTTGGATGTGTAGGCGTGTTAACAAAAAATAGTTACATCAGGCCAACCATACCCTACCCTGGATTTTCTTTTACTCCAACCTTATGTAATAATGACTCTGTATTGTTTACCAATACATCAACAGGAAGTGACATGACTTATGTCTGGAATTATGGAGATGGATCTCCTGGAGAGGTAGATGTAAGCCCTTTTCATACCTATTTTACCAATGCCGATACCAGTACGTTAATGTCCGTAATGTTAACCGTTACAGATTCTAATGGATGTGATTCTTCAATCACACAAGACTTAACCATATCCATACCGGTAGCCTACTTTGGCGCCGATTCTTTGATCGGTTCTTGTCCGCCTCATTTAGTTACTTTTTCCGACTCCTCATCTACTGATGTTGTGAATTGGACTTGGAGCTTTGGTGATAATTCTTCAACAAGTAATTTAGAAGACCCGAATCATACCTATACGAGTGTCGGTAATTTTAACGTCTCTTTACTCGTAGAAAATGATGTCGGTTGTTTTGATACCTTAACCATTCAACCTATGATTACCGTAAATGGTCCCAGTGGAGATTTCTCTAGTGTCACAACTCCTTTCACTTGTTTTAAAGAAGTTGTTTTTGAATCCAACACCATCAATACAGATTCGATATACTTTATATTTGGTGATGGAGGAGCTAACAATGGAGATACGGTAAACCATGCATATGCAAGCCCTGGAAATTATACGGTGGTCATGACCATGTCCGATGCTACAGGATGTTCAGTTAATTTTATTGGAAATCATAATGTAGGGAGTGAAGCTATTCTTTCGAATCATTATCACCAAGGAGAAGAGTGTACAGGGTTACCCTTTGTGTTTCATAACTACTCCTCAAGTGATTCTCCAATAGTCAGTTGGCTTTGGGAGTTTGGGGATGGCGAATCCGTATTGAATACAACCAATGTTCCTGCAGAACATATATTTACTCAAGGAGGAGAGATGACCTCTTATTTAACCGTAACCAGCACGAATGGATGTAAAGATGTAAGCAGTAAACCTATAATTATCCCAGAGAGCATAAATGTTTACAATGTATTTACACCTAACAATGACGGGCTCAATGATGTTTTTGAAGTAGAAACCTGTAGTGTGCTCGCCTATGATATCCAAATATTTGACCGTTGGGGGATAAGAGTTTTTGATTCTAAAGATAAATTGATTCATTGGGATGGAAAAAGGAATGGAGGTAAACAGGCCGAGAATGGAACCTACTTTTATAGAATTAATGCAACAAGTTCTTTTGGAACCAAGTTCAAGAAAAAAGGTTCAATTACTTTATTGAATTAAATGGCAACCCTAAATTAATGGTCAATACTAGACGTTCGGGTTCATTATTGAAAAGAAGATTGAGCACAAGAGGTAAAAATTAGAGTAAATAAAACAATAAAAATTATGTATTTATTTTTTGATACGGAAACCACTGGATTACCTAAAAATTGGAAAGCCCCAGTGACCGATTTAGACAACTGGCCAAGAATGATTCAAATCGGTTGGACCCTTTGTAACGAAAAAGGAGAACGAGTTGCAGCAGCAGAATATATTATTAAACCTGACCAATTTATCATTCCTGCAGAAGCCTCAAATGTTCATGGCATTACTACCGAAAAAGCAATAGCCGAAGGCGTAGAGTTAGCTGTCGTTTTAAATGAATTTAATGCCTTAGTCAATCAATCCAATTTTATAGTGGCTCACAACATCAGTTTTGATGAGAAAATTATTGGTGCCGAATTTTTAAGAAGTACCATCGAAAGCAGTTTTGAAAAAACACCTAAAATCTGCACCATGAAGTCGGCTACCAATTACTGTAAAATCCCTGGACCATATGGGTACAAATGGCCTAAACTCTCAGAATTACACATTCAACTCTTCGGGCTCGACTTTGCAGGTGCTCATGATGCATTTGCTGATATAGAAGCCACAGAAAGATGTTTTTGGGAAATGAAAAGATTAGAATTAATTTAAGATCGGATTTTCTGTATCTTTGAATCATGCAATTATCAAAATATTTTTTTTGGAATTTCAATGTGAATTCAATAACTTACCAAAAGCATGCACGTTTAGTTATAGAAAGCGTTGTAGCTTCTGCTAATTTAAAGGATTGGCACAAATTGAAAGTATTTTATGGGTTAAATCTTATGAAGAAAGAAGCCCTTCAGATGAGAGGTTTAGAGCGAAAGACATTAAACTTTTTGAGTCTAATTTTTAAGGTTCCAATATTAAATTTTAGAGCTTACAAAAAGATGCCGGCAGTAAATACACACTGCAACTATTAAATAAACACTGTTGTGATCAATAATTTAACGATTTTTTATGGGGAGACATTCAGCTTTAGCTTTTCAATCCCTAATCTTAAAAAGTTGAGCTTGATGATGCCGAAAATTAAACCAGTTGCAAAATTCGAATTGATTTTGAGTGGAAAAAATGAAACCTAAAATAAAAAAAGAAACGCTTAAGTTTTATAAAAATTATTACGGATACACTGTTACTGATTACTTAAAAGAGGAAACGAGCATTTTGCAAGTTCCATGAGCCATTAATATAAAATAACAAGGAAGAATGAAAGAAGCTTATATCATAGATGCAATTCGAACCCCAATAGGAAGCTTTGGAGGAACATTATCTGCCGTAAGAACAGATGATTTAGGAGCCATTCCAATTAGAGAATTACTCAAAAGAACCCCCAGCGTTATTCAAGAAGACATTGAAGATGTGCTGTTTGGTTGTGCCAATCAAGCTGGTGAAGACAATCGAAATGTTGCCCGTATGAGCGGGTTGTTAGCCGGTTTGCCTTGGCAAGTTGGAGGCGAAACGATTAACAGGTTATGTTCTTCAGGAATGGCTGCTGCAATTAATGCTTCTCGAGCAATTAAGTTAGGTGATGGAGAAATTTATGTAACTGGAGGCGTTGAAAATATGTCCAGAGGACCTTACGTAATTTCTAAATCTGCCAAACCTTTTGGAACAGATGCTAAAATGTACGATTCAAGTTTCGGTTGGCGTTTTATCAATCCTAAAATGGACGATTTATACGGGACTGATGGAATGGGCGTGACTGCAGAAAATTTAGTGGCACAATACGGAATAAGTAGAGAGGATCAGGATCAGTTTGCCTATTGGAGCCAGATGAAAGCAACTCAAGCACAAAATAACGGAAGATTAGCCGATGAGATTGTTGCGGTTCATATACCACAACGTAAAAAGGACGACCTCATTTTTGATCAAGATGAATTTATTAAACCCAATAGCTCTTTAGCCGTATTAGGGAAATTAAGAGGGGCTTTTAAGAAAGAAGGCGGAAGCGTAACTGCAGGTAATTCTTCGGGATTAAATGACGGAGCTGCAGCCATGTTGATGGCATCAGAAGCAGGAGCCAACAAATACAACCTGAATCCAATCGCAAGAATAGTAGCTAGCGCTGTTGCTGGTGTTGAACCCCGTATTATGGGAATAGGACCAGTTTATGCGTCTGAAAAAGCATTGAAAAGAGCAGGGCTAACGATGGACGATATGGACATCATAGAACTAAACGAAGCATTTGCCGCTCAAGCATTAGCATGTACACGTAAAATGGGACTGGCCGATAATGACCCAAGGATTAACCCCAATGGAGGTGCAATTGCTATTGGACATCCTTTAGGGGTTACAGGATCAAGAATATTACAAACTGCAGCTATAGAACTTCAAAAAACAACTAAAAAATACGCTTTAGTAACCATGTGTATTGGTGTTGGACAAGGATATGCAACAATTATTGAGCGGGTTTAATTCTTAATTCGTGAAGGAGTGAATGAGAGAAGGAGTGAAGGGGAGAAGGAAATGTTTTAAGTTCCCTTTTGTCATCAGTTGAAAAATAGAAGTTTCTATCTACTAAAAGGCAAATAGGTATATTGGGTTTGAATCGTTAGACACCAAATGAATGAGTAAAGGAATTGTTAGTATGTCAGAAGTAAACCTGGAACAAGAAAATCAAGCTATTTTAAGCGCCTATACCTCAATGATAGCCGCTGCAAAGCACGCTAAAGGAGATGAACTTACCAAGCAAAGAATGCGTAAAGCATTTGATGTAGCAGTAGAAGCCCATGAAAATGACAGAAGAAAATCTGGAGAACCTTATATTTTTCACCCCATAGCCGTTGCTAGAATTTGTGCAGAAGAAATTGGTCTAGGAGCAACATCAATTATTTGTGCTTTATTACATGATACCGTAGAGGATACTAGCATTACTTTATCCGATATTGTTAGAGATTTTGGAAAAAAAGAAGCCTTAATTATTGATGGGTTAACCAAAATATCAGGCGTAGTAGACAACAACAAATCCATACAAGCAGAAAATTTTAAAAAGATATTATTAACCCTTTCAGAAGATGTAAGGGTAATCTTAATTAAGCTCGCTGATCGATTGCACAATATGAGAACCATTGGTTCTATGCGTAGAGATAAGCAATTGAAAATAGCTTCAGAAACCTTGTTTTTATACGCCCCTTTAGCACACCGTTTAGGATTGCACTCCATTAAATCGGAGCTAGAAGATTTGTCATTGCAGTGTCAAGAACCTGAAGGTTACGAAGAAGTTCGGAGTAAACTTAAAAAGACAGAAGAAGTAAGAGCGCGCTTTATTAGAAAACTTTCCTCTCCAATTCGAAAAGTATTGGAAGAGAGAGGGATGGAATTTGAACTTAAAGGCAGGTCAAAATCAATCTACTCCATTTGGAAAAAAATGGTCAAACAAAATGTGTCTTTTGAGGAAGTTTACGATTTGTTTGCCATTCGGATTATCATTAACTCGAAAGAGGAAATGAATGAAAAATCTGACTGTTGGCAAGTCTATTCGGTAGTAACAGATTTTTACCAACCTAATATTGAGCGTTTAAGAGATTGGATTTCTGCTCCCAAGGCAAATGGATATGAATCCTTACATACTACCGTAATGAGCCCCACAGGAAAGTGGGTGGAGGTTCAAATTCGAACACGTAGAATGGATGAAATTGCAGAAAAAGGATTTGCAGCACATTGGAAATATAAAGAAGGGGGAACAGAAAGTCAGTTTGATGTTTGGATCACTAAAGTGCGAGAGTTGTTAGAAAGTAATGATGACAATGCATTAGAATTGATCGATGATTTTAAATTGAATCTATTTACAGATGAAATTTATGTTTTTACTCCAAATGGAGATATGAAAAGCTTACCTGTAGGAGCTACCGTATTAGATTTCGCTTTTGCTGTCCATACTCAAGTTGGGGTAAATTGCTTAGGCGTAAAAGTGAATGATAAATTGGTGCCGTTAAGCCATCAGTTAAATAGTGGAGATCAGGTGGAAGTATTAACTTCTAAAAATCAAAAACCAAAAGAAGAATGGTTAAATTTTGTTCAAACACATCGCGCAAAAACAAAAATTAAGTCCTCCTTAAAAGAGGAAAAAAGAGAAATAGGAAAAAAAGGAAAAGTTCTTTTAGAAAAAGAATTTAAGAAACTTAAAATCTCTTACGAGAATATTAGCCTAAAAGAGTTACAATCATATTATAAAGTGCCTTCTGAGTTAGAATTGTATTATCAGGTAGCAATAGATATGATAGACCTTAATAAATTAAAGGTACTAGAGGTTAGAGAAGGGGTGCTACAGCCTAAAAGAGCTAGCCTTCCGAAAAGGGTGCAGACATTATTTAAACCAAAGAAAATCGGAGACGCTAAAAGTGGTAAAAAACCTGTTTTGCTGATTGGTGATAATATGGAAAAACTGGATTACAAGTTAGCGAATTGCTGTAACCCAATTCCAGGAAACGAAGTTTACGGATTTATTACGGTTGCCGAAGGAATTAAGGTCCATAAAACGGCTTGCCCAAATACCGTTCAGTTGATGTCTAATTATGCTTACCGTATCATTAAGGCCAGTTGGATTGATGAAAATGATGGCGCTTTCTTAACCGGCTTAAAAATTATTGGAATTGATGACATGGGTATTGTCAACGGAATTACTCAAATCATTTCTAATGAATTGAATGTGGTGATGCGATCGATCAGTTTTGATAGTCATGATGGTGTATTTGAAGGTCGCGTTATGGTGTTGGTTCAAGACACTTCTCACCTCACTAATTTGATCACCAACTTAAGTAAGGTGAGAGGGGTTCAGAAAATTAAAAAGATAGACAGTTAACCAATTGATAAGAAGCTTCTTCTTCTCCATATTTTAATTCGTACAGGATTACAGAGGCGCATTCGTGAAATACTTTTCAACAAATCATTAACATTTAGGCCCCAATATCCATTAAATTTCTATTTTTACCTTTTAACAACCCTAATGAATAGAGGAGAAGAACTTCAGGAAAAGGTAAAAATTATTTTTACCACTTATTTAGAAGAAAACGGGCACCGTAAAACTCCAGAACGTTACGCTATACTCCAAGATATTTACGCGAGTGAACATCATTTTTTTGTAGAAGATTTATACCTTTCTATGAAAAATAAAAAATACAGAGTAAGCAGAGCAACTCTTTATAATACTATTGAGCTGTTGATGGATGCTAAATTGGTAAGAAAGCACCAGTTTGGTAATAGTATGGCACAGTTTGAAAAATCTTACGAATCCAAGCAACACGATCATATTATTTTGAGTAATGGAGAAGTGATTGAGTTTTGTGACCCAAGAATTCAAAATATTAAAGCAACGCTAGAGGAAATGTTTGATGTGAAAATTTTACACCACTCTTTAAATTTTTATGGACTTAAAAATGAACCCAAAACGTTATGAGTTTCTCATTTGATATAAAAAGAGAAGAGGCCATTCTTTTGATTTCCTTAAAAGGAAATTTGATGAATAAGGAACAGGCTCAACCGATGGTGAATGATATTGAACATCATAGAAATGAAGGAGTTAACAACATCATCATCAGCCTGGGTGATATGGAATACATGAACAGCACAGGTTTAAATGTTCTGATTAATATTTTTACACAAACAAGAAATAAAGGAGGAGAGGTGATCATCACCAACATTCCCGAAAAAATAAATCAATTATTAGTAATCACTAAATTAAACAGCATTTTTAACACGCAAGAAACTGTTGAAGCTGCAAAGAAAATTTTGATATTAAGATGAATAAAGTAGATGTATTATTAGGTCTTCAATGGGGAGACGAAGGAAAAGGTAAAATTGTAGATGTTGTCACTCCAAAGTACGATATTATTGCAAGATTTCAAGGTGGACCAAATGCTGGTCACACCTTAATTTTTGATGATAAAAAGTATGTGTTACATACCATCCCTTCAGGAATTTTTAGAGATGAAACCATCAATCTGATTGGTAACGGAGTGGTTATTGATCCGATTATCATTAAAGAGGAAATTGATAAATTAGAAGCGATCGGAATTGATGTTGCTTCAAAGTTGTTGATCTCTAAAAAAGCACATTTAATTGTTCCTACACACAAAATATTGGATAAATATTCTGAAGAACAAAAAGGAAAAAACAAAATTGGTTCTACATTAAAAGGAATTGGTCCAACGTATATGGATAAAACCGGTAGAAATGGCTTGAGAATGGGAGATTCTGTAACGCCTAATTTTAAAGAAAAATACGATGCCTTGCAAGAGAAGCATAAAGCAATTTTAGGAGATTACGATTATGCGGACTTGTTAACAGAGCTAGAAACCAAGTGGTTTGAGGCAATGGAGTTCATGTCAAAATTTACGTTAATTGACAGTGAACACTACATTAACAATGCCATGGCAAAAGGACAATCGGTTTTGGCCGAAGGAGCTCAAGGAGCCATGTTAGATGTTGATTTTGGAACCTATCCATTTGTAACCTCCTCTAACACAGTAGCTGCGGGTACTTGTACTGGTTTAGGTGTTGCACCAAACAGAATTGGAGAAGTGATAGGAATCTTTAAAGCATACTGTACAAGAGTTGGCTCAGGACCATTCCCCACAGAATTAGACAATGCCGTAGGAGAAAATATCAGAAAATTAGGCTTTGAATATGGCGCTACAACTGGTAGAGACAGAAGATGTGGTTGGATTGATTTACCCGCATTAAAATATGCGATTATGATTAATGGAGCAACTCAATTGTCAATGATGAAAGCGGATGTGTTAGATACATTTGAAACTATTGAGGTTTGTACGCATTACGACATTGATGGAGAGATGTATGACTATTTCCCGTATGACATTAATTCCTTAAACATTAAACCAGTTTACAAAAAATTGAAAGGTTGGGGTACTGATTTAACAGGGTTAACGGATATGAATAATGCTCCAAAAGAATTTATGGATTACATTACCTACTTAGAAGGAGAATTAAACGTTCCCATTACCATTGTTTCTGTTGGACCAGATAGAAAACAAACGTTAATGAGAGAAAACGTAATGGCTTAATAGTTGATAACGTTGGAAAGTTTAAAAATTATACAATTAAAGTCCTCTCTTGCGAGAGGACTTTTTGCTGGGCCAAAAAAAAGAGTAGGAAAGTTCTTTTTTCTTTTTTCTTTTCATTTTTTCCTTTTAACGCTTATGCACAATCCACTATCAAAACAAAAAAAGGAAATAAAATTGAAATATTAAATGCAAATACGCTTCAATTTGAAGAACGTAATGGAAAAAAAATAAAACGCTTAATTGGAAATGTTCAGTTAAAACATGACAATGCTTTAATGTTTTGCGATAGCGCCTATATTTTTTCAAAAACCAATACCATGGATGCCTATAGTAATGTTAAAATTACACAAGGAGATTCCTTACAACTTTTTGGAGATTCGTTAAAGTACAATGGAAATACGAAGGTTGCTGTTTTAAGAGGTAATATTCGATTGATCAATAAAGACGTCACCTTAACCACTAACTTTTTAGATTACAACAGAACGACCAATATCTCCTACTATTATGGTGGAGGAACGATGGTGAATAATAAAGAGAACAACACCTTAACCAGTGAACAAGGTTACTATCATACGAATACAGAATCATTTTATTTTAAAGAAAATGTAGTGTTAATTAATCCCGAGTATAAGATAGCGGCGGATACGTTAAACTATCATTCTACTTCAGAGATTGTTAACTTTTTAGGCCCTACCACAATAACAAGTGATCATAATTTTATTTATACCGAAGACGGTTGGTACAATACGGTGAATGGGTTATCTAAATTTTATAAAAACGCTTATTTGTATTCTGAAGGCAAGAAGATTGAAGGAGATACCCTGTATTACGATAGAGAAAAAGGGTTCGGAGAAATAATTTGTAATGCAACCATAACAGATACAGTTGAGCACTTAATCTTACAAGGAGATGTTGCCCATTTGTTTGAGAAGAATGATAGTGCTATGATAACTCAAGAGGCGATGATGATGCAAATTATGGAGGAAGATACATTTTACATGCATGCCGATACCTTTATTGTTTCTACTCAATTTCAAGCTTATGATTCGTTGATCAATGAAACTGATACTACAAAAATTAAAGGAGATACTGTTAGAACCATGTATGCTTATCACCATGCAAAATTCTATAAAAATGACTTGCAAGGAAAGGCAGATTCTATCATTTACAATTTTTCAGACTCTTCCATTAACTTTTATAATGACCCTATTATTTGGTCTAAAGAAAATCAAATTACAGGAACGTTTATTTACCTCTTAATGAAGGAGAACAAGGTGGATAGAATGTTTGTAGATGAACATGCATTTATTATTTCAAAAGCAGACTCTTTAAGAGCTAATTATAATCAGATTAAAGGCGATAGTTTAATCGCACATTTCCATGAACAAGAAATTCGTAAGATCAATGTCAACGAAAATTCAGAAACTATCTATTATGCCATTGATGAGGATGGGAAATATATTGGAGTAAACAAAATGAGTGGTAGAGATATGCTTATTTTCTTAAAAGATAACGAATTGAGTACCATTACATTTATAAAAGATCCTGAGGGAGTTATGCACCCATTAAAAGAAGTTTCCCCGAAAGACGTTATTCTTAAGGGCTTTAGTTGGCGGATTTTAGAAAGACCAAAAAATAGATTCGATATTTTTATTCAATAAGCTTACCCTTTACTTCATTTCAGGGGTAAATAGGAGTTACAGGAAATGTAATTGTGGATGCTTAATTTCTTTAAGCAACCATTTAAACGTCAAAAAAAACTGTTAAAATGGATTTTTTTCTAGCTTTATCCAAAAATAATAGGCAAATATTCCAAATGAACAGGGCCCTAAATAATCTTTTTTAGCCTAAGGTTGGAGAGCTATCCTTGTAACCGTCTCTAGTGTCTAGTTATTATACGCAGTTAATTTATGCTGTCAGTTTAAGTGTCTGATGGCGAGTTCTTGCCCTTTTATTATTGAGTTGAGAGTCCTGTTCAAATTTCCTTTTACAGGTAATTATACGTAGCTAATTTAGGCCGTTAATCTACGGGTTAACTGTTGGACTTTCAAATGTTTATCCAAACAATACTTTTTTAGAATCTACCCAATTTTCTCAATAAAATAGTTGACTATTGTAGCGTTCAATGAAGAGAAATGCAGCAACATTTCTCTTGAAGTTAGAATAAGTCGATTTGAAGAGCTTCTTATCCTCTAATTTTTACATTATTAATTTTCTTCATCTCTTCAAATAAAAGAAATGGAGATTAAACTTTAAAAAGATGAAGAAGCGATTAAACAAAATAATTTTTATGGGAATTATCCTTGGGTTTGTGTCCTGTAATAAACAACATGACGCATTTCCAGTGGCCACTTCTATGGCAATAGAAAATGAGAGTCAATCGAATGTCGCTGAGGAGAAAAAAGAAGCTATTGAACGCTTAAAAAAAATAATGAATGAAAAAGAATTGAAGTATACTAAATTAGTAACGGTTAAGAGTAAGTCCGGAACGTATTATGCGAACTACCAACTGTGTTCAGATAACAAGGATGTGTTGGATAGGGTATTTGATAAATACCAAAACGCTACAATTAAAATGGAAGAGAAAGAAAAGTTCTTTTCGCAAAACATCCGCAATACCTCTACTCCAGATCTTGAAAACTCATTTGACAAGAATTCAATTGCATTGATGCCGAATGACAAAGCGGAAAAAAATGCAATTCATATTGCCTTTTTAGAATCCAATGTTCCTAAAAATTGGGTAACGGTGCATGAAAATGTTGCCATTAACTATAAGTTTGATCAAACATCAACACTAGTTCCAAATCAGCGATTATATTACTATGGGACTAGCCTTGCTGTTTTTGTAAGAAATGAAGGCGGCCAATTTGCCTCTACCTTTTGTACTTCTTTTGTACAGGATTGGGGTACCCGGCCGTTTCCTCCTAATGACCATCTTCTAAATTACGAATCAAAAGTGTATCAGAGACCTACATTGGATCCACGTTTATATCCAGCACCATGGCTATTGCGTGTAATTAATTCTGATAAATTAGTAAGAATGCGTATGGTTACTTATCCAAATTGAAAAGCATTGTTAGAGATAGAGAGGCGTAAGAGATGTTGATTTATGTTAGAAGCAGGGGCTTGTGTTAATTAATTATATTTACAATAAATTAGTTTTTATGGCAATTTATGAGTTCAATGGGTTTAAACCTGTAATAGATGAATCGGCTTTTATCCATCCTTTAGCAGCAGTTACTGGAAATGTAATTATTGGTAAGGAGGTTTACATTGGTCCGGGAGCTGCAATTCGAGGTGATTGGGGTCAAATTGTTATTGAAGACGGTTGTAACGTGCAGGAAAACTGTACCGTTCATATGTTTCCAGGAACCGTTACAAGGCTAAGGAAAGGAGCACATATCGGTCATGGAGCCATCATACACGGAGGAATAATTGGTGAGAATTGCCTAGTTGGAATGAACAGTGTTGTGATGGATGATGTAGAAATGGGAAATGAATGTATTGTTGGTGCATTGTGTTTTGTGCCCGCAAAAATGAAAATCCCTAATCGAAGTTTACTTGTTGGTAACCCCGCAAAAGTGATCAAACAAGTTTCTGATGAAATGATCGCTTGGAAAACCAAAGGAACTCAATTGTATCAACAATTACCTAAAGATTGTTACGATACCTTAAAAGAATGTGAACCATTAAGAGTTGAAGAACCAAATCGTCCGCAACAAGAAACAATGTATGACGCTTGGAATAAAATTAAGAGTAAATGACTCGGTAAGTTTATCGTCTTTTGAGAAGAGGTGGGTTCCACAACAATGTTATTGTGGCAACAAAATTTGGTACCTATTTACTTTAATGGCATTTGTACTTTCTAGTCAGATTTTACAAGCCCAAATTGGAAATGACTTTGTGGGTGCACGCTCTGCAGCTATGGGAGGTTACAATGTAACCCTTTCTGATGTTTGGGCATCCAATAACAATCAAGCGGGATTAGGTTTTGTAGAGGATCTCGCTGCGGGAATTTACTATGAAAATAGATTTTTATTAAAAGCAACAAGTTATCAAGCTGGAGCAGTTGTTTTACCAATTAAAACAGGAGCTTTCGGAATTAGTGTAGCCTCCTTTGGCTATTCCGCTTATTCAGAAACCAAAGCAGGTTTAGCTTACGGAAAACGATTGGGTAAGAAGTGTTCAGTCGGTCTTCAAATGAATTATTTGAATACAAGTTTTACCCAAGAATATGGAAGTAAAACAACCCTTACCGGGGCTGTTGGTGTCATTGCTAAATTGAGTGAAGAAATCACCTTAGGAGTTCATGTTTACAATCCTAGCCGTTCCAAACTCATCACTTATGGAAATCAACGAGTACCAACAATTGCGAAATTAGGACTCGATTACCAATTTTCTAAAAAAGTGACCTTAGCGGTTTCAACCGAAAAGAATTTAACGGTTAAGGCAATCGTTAATGCAGGGATAGAATATTACATTGCCGATTTGCTCTATATCCGCGGGGGAATTTCTACCAACCCTAGCCAATACGCTTTTGGATTTGGTATGCAATTGAAAGACTTTAAAGTTGAGGTCTCCTCCTCCTTTCATCAAACCTTAGGAGTAACACCCGGTATTTCTATTGCCTATATCAAAAAAAAGAAAGCTAAAAAAAACGCTAAACCCTAGTTTCTAATGCAGTTTTTTTTAAAAAATACCAAAGTTGTCACACTGAGTTTATCAAAGTGTAGTTGGAATTCAATGGGGATTATTTTTCTTTTAACTCCTTCGATTTACTTTGCCCAACAAAGAGAGGACAAGAAGAATCAAATCATTGAAAAAAGAATAGAATATTTAATTGAAGATACTGAAGAATCAGCGGTAGATTATTCCACTCTATTTGATCAATTGGACCATTACTTTGATCATCCGTTAAACTTAAATCACGCAAGTTTAGAAGACTTAGAAGCACTTGGACTTTTAACAAGTATTCAAATGAATTACCTGCTTACACATCTTGATAAGAATGGCAAGTTAATGACTTTAGTAGAATTACAAACTGTTGAAGCTTTTGATGCTGAAACAATCCAACGCATCCTTCCTTTTGTTAAAGTGACTACAAATGTGGATGATGCCCAACTCTCTTTTAAGAAGTTAATTAAAAATGGAGAAAATCAACTGTTTATTCGATATGTCGATGTTTTGGAACCCAAAAAAGGATACCGTATCGCAGTAGATTCTGCGTTACTAGCTTCTCCTAATTCACGATATAAAGGAAACGATATGAAACTCTACACCCGTTATCGGTATAAATATGGCAACCACTTAAGTGTAGGGTTTACAGCAGAGAAAGATGCTGGAGAAGAATTCTTTAACGGAGCTCAAAAGAATGGGTTTGATTTTTATTCCGGGCATTTTTTTGTCAGAAATCAGGGACGAATAAAACAGTTAGGTTTGGGCGATTATCAAGCACAATTTGGACAAGGATTAACCTATTGGTCAGGAGCAGCAGTAGGTAAATCAGCAGATATGATGCTCATCAAAAGAAGTGCTTTAAGTCTAAAGCCCTATACCTCTGTTGATGAAAGTCGCTTTTTAAGAGGAGGAGGAATCACCCTACAATTTGGTAAAGTTGAAGTAACCGCCTTTTATTCCTACAATAAAGAAGATGCAACGATTGCTTTGGTAGATTCCTCATCAATAGATAATGAGGTGATAGCCGTTACTTCCGTTCAACAAACCGGCTTGCACAGAACGGCAAATGAAATTGAAGATAAAGATGCCATTACTCAACAACAAGTAGGAGGGCATTTGGCGTATAAAACCAGAAGATTAAACATCGGGTTAACCGCTATTCATAGCGGAATTAATAGCGATTTTAGGCCCAATTTAACAAGCTACAATCAGTTTAGGAATAGCGACAATAAACAAACGAACCTAGGGATTGATTACAATTGGGTGGTGAATAATTTTAATTTTTTTGGTGAGTTTTCTAAAAGTTTAACCGCAGGAAATGCATTGGTCTCAGGAGCATTAATTGCCTTAGCTCCAAATATAGCATTCGCAGTTTTGTATCGAGATTACCAAAGAAACTTTCATCCCATTTCAAGTGCAGGAATAGGAGAGGGAGCTACCAATGCAAATGAAAAAGGAATGTATATGGGTTTTATCGCTCAACCCCTTAAACAATTTACCCTATCCGCTTATTACGATCAGTTTACTTTTCCTTGGTTAAGGTCTGGTGTCAATGCACCATCAAAAGGACATCAATACTTGGTTCAACTCTCCTACAAACCATCCAGAAAAATGGAACTGTATATTCGAATCAGAGAGAAACACAAACAGAAAAATACTGCCATTCAGACCCACAAAGGCATCCCTCATTTAGTGTTAGAAAGGCAAACCAATTATCGCTTTAATTATACTTACAAAGTCTCAGAATCCTTTAGGTTAAAAGGGCGTGTTGAATTGGTGAACTACAAGAAAGAAGAAGTTCCTTTTGAAACGGGCTATATGCTGTATCAAGATGTGGTGTTTAAACCTAAAAGCAGTCCGATTTCTTTTACGTTTAGGTACGGTATATTTGACACCCAGTCCTACAACAGTAGAATTTATGCCTATGAGAATGATGTGCTGTATAGTTTTTCAATCCCAGCCTATTACAACCGTGGTACACGAACGTATTTTACCCTAAAATACAAAGTCATGCGAAGCATTGATGTTTGGCTGCGTTATGGATTAACGGTTTATGAAAATGTGGATGCAATCAGTACTGGATTAGAAGAAATACAAGGAAATCACAAACAAGAAATTAAAGCACAGCTCAGGCTTAAGTTTTAGCGAACTTAACCGATAGTCGGAAAACGAAGTTCAGTGAAGATTAAAGAGAGAAAGGAAATTCTCCGGTTCTCCCTTCGAATACCTCAGGATAAAAATGGTAGCAATCGAGCCTAGGAGTCTGTTAGATACGAAGTGGAATAGTTTTTATCTTGGATCTTTCCACCTAAGTGTTTTCAATATAGTTCCACTAAAATTTGGGCATTTTCCATCGCCTTCTCCAGATTTCCCTCCGTCTGGCGCACATATAATATTACATTCATTGTCGTGCAATAAATTATATTGGTCGCAGCAATTGGAAGTAATATAGTAGTAAATACTATTGTCAACTTTCCATTCCCATACCTCTGCAGGGGGATTTCTTACACTTTCTTTTTTTAACGATTCAATTTTGTGGTCAATACAATTGGGTTTATGGGCCATACAATTGGGGGTCTCTTCATCTTTTGAGCATGACAAGAGGGTCAGAAAAATTGCTGCCATTAAAAATTGTAAGTTGAAATAAGTAATCATATTTATTATTATTATTCACCGAATAAATTAAGGTGTTGGTAAGCTTAGTTGGTGAATCGTTTAACATTTAGTAGACTGCTAAATATACTTCAAAGAAATATATTCGAGCCCCCCTACTTGTAGTGAATTTACACTGCATATAAATTTCAATAACAGGTGTTTTTGGACCGGATTAGGAATTTTTTTCGCAGCAGAAGAACAGTAAAATACTTCTTCACCATAATAAAAGAGGCTATTGGAGGCAATGTTCCTAGAGAAGGAATTCCTTCACTCTCTAGGAACATTGTTAGAGATTTTATTCAGCTATTACCAATTTATCAGTGGCTATAATTCCAGATTTATTTTGCAAATGAAAAATGTAGGTGCCTGTCGCTAACCCGTCTTTTTCAATCTTGAATTGGTTGGAATTAATATGTTTAATGGTCTTTACTTCTTTTCCTAATAAGTTATAGAGCATAAAGTTATATGGCTCTTTTGAATAATTTTCAAATTCAATCGTAGCATGTTGTTTGAATGGGTGGGGAAATGCCTTCGTTTTTTGCTTTTCAGTAGTTTCATTTAAACCGTTAGACTGGTCTACTATACAAGATTCTAGAGTGTTTTCTAAGATAAGCATTCCCCAAGAATCACCCCATGTGAATGTGTAAGCTAAATCACATAAATAGGGTTCACCTGCTATTTGTGGGGTACCTTCAATAATGACACGAAAACCAATAGCTCCAGAATATAATTGGAAAGATGCAGGTAAAGCTAAAGTATCGCCTTGATACACAGGAACAGCTGCTCCTAGAGAATCCCTAAATGCAGCATGTACTGAAGAGGTTCCTTGATTTATACTGTCGATAATTATTTTGAAATTAACACCAGTTATGAATCCTGATGCTAGGGAGCCTCCTAGACCAACATCTCCACTCCCCATAAATGGAAATGAGCCATAGTAGGTAAGAAGGGGGGCATTTTCATATTGACCTTGAAGGTGGTAACGTAATCGGTTGTTGTGCAATAGAGCTTGTCCATGATAGAAGCATAAATACAATTACAGTTGATTTCTTCATTTTAAGCATTTAGTTTGTGAATAGATGTTTTTAACATCTACTAAATAGATAGTAAAAGACATTTATTTGCGCCCCCCCGCAGCTGTAGTGAGTTTGCATCAGCGAAAAATTGAAATGAATACGTCTTTCTTAGCTTACTCAAAAACCTCTTGCGAGTAAGGAGTAACAGCAAATACTCCTTCACTATAAGAAAGCATGTTCTAGTGCTCAATGTCACACGGAGCATGTTTTCTAATGAACTCATCCGAAGTAAAGTGTTGTTGAACAACTGTGAACGGATAGTAGAACTATTCTGAAAAATGCGGCTAACTATAAAATAATTTGGAGGTGTCAGGATTCGCTTCGTTAAACTTATTTTTCCTGTTGGAGTTTATGTTAAGTTTGATGAAGTGCAAGAAATACTAAAATAAAATTCTCCTTCCTCTCCCTTCGAATTTCAAGAGATAAATTTTGATGAGAAACGAAACTCAATGAAGTGAATCTATACTATTCTTTTAGAAGCTTCCTGATCAATAATTCATCCCTCATTATTTTTAGGTATGACGTTTCTTCTATGAAACGATACCTCACTTTTTTTCACCTTAAAAGTATTTTAATTTCGGCTTAACATTTGTCGTATATAGGTTTTG
>JAWUVT010000090.1:0-7217 GCA_034112225.1 Flavobacteriales bacterium
GTTCATGTCCAAGATCATGTTGCGTGGAACTATACTGGAGCAAATGGAAACTCTAATTTTGTTGGAAACATCTTTTTCCAATTCAACTCAACTACACAAATTGACTTTTCAGCCTTAGCGTTCACTTCAAAAAGGATATCGTTTGATGTCAATCACATCTTAAACTCTACGGCTACAAATCCTTATCTTATAAATGGACAACCTTTAACTAGTTTACCTGCAGGTATAACTTATACCGCTACCCCTTTGATGTTTGGTTTTCATATTGAATTAACTGGAAACATCAATACCTTAGAAATACATGGGCAAGAAGTTGGAGTTGATAATATGTGTACGGAGAGTCTTACTGCAGCATCTACTGGGTGTACAGACATCAACAACACTACATTTATGGAGACTCCTGCCAATTACAATAATGATGCGCTTTACCCTGTCGGATCTGCGTATTTAACAGTTGGAGATTTAAGTATTGTTAAGCCATTGTCAGGCGCTTGGTCTGGAAATTTCGATCAATCTACTATTAATGTCACTAGTGCTACTGAAATCATGTTTCATGGTTATTTAGAATTTAATGTTTCAGCATCAGCTACAAGTTGTAAAGAGTTAACTGTGATGACCAATTATCCTGAAAAAATAATTGTAGATGGAGATACCGTTAGCATTCTATTTCCTTTTGCAACATATGCAGGGAGTGGATTTACAATAGATTCAATAACAGGAGGCTTTAAAATAACAGGAAGTTTTAATGCCGCTACTTTTTATAATCAAACACATCTGTTTTATTCTGCTTGTTTAAATACTTGCGCAACAGGAAGTCCTTCTGCTTGTATTGATTTTCAGGATACTACAGAATTTTTAACAATAGCACCAAGTCAAACTAACTTTGGAGCTACATGGTACTCAAATAATGGAGTTACTTTTAGCTCACAATATTTTGATTGGACAACATTTGGAGATCCTGGAGTAGTTCATGTCCAAGATCATGTTGCGTGGAACTATACTGGAGCAAATGGAAACTCTAATTTTGTTGGAAACATCTTTTTCCAATTCAACTCAACTACACAAATTGACTTTTCAGCCTTAGCGTTCACTTCAAAAAAGATTGAATTCGATGTGAATTACATGCTTAATAGTGGAAGTGCGAACCCCTACTTTGTAAATGGACAACCATTAACTAATTTACCAGCAGGAGTAACTTATACAGCAACTCCTCTAGCATTTGGTTATCACATTGTATTAACAGGAAACATTAATACAATTGAAATACACGGACAAGAAACTGCTTTAGATAATATGTGTGTTGAAATTTTTACAGCGATACCCCCTTGTTCTGTAACTGCAATGTTTACATATGCAGCAACAAATTCGATGGGAACATTTACCAATACATCTTCAGTAACTGCAGCTAACGCAACTCAATTTATTTGGGATTTTGGAGACGGAACCACTTCAGGAGACAACGATCCAGTCCATACTTTTGGTGCACCAGGAATATACGGGGTGTGTTTAACGGTAGTGGATATGAATTGTCCAAATAATCCTACGGCTATGTATTGCGACTCGGTAATTATAGGAAATTGTCAAAGTGGTCAAATGATCATAACACCAAATCAAGATGGATTGTCTGACAATGTTGATGTAGTTGCTGGGTCTAAGATTTACGATAGAAATGGATTCTTAGTAAAGCACGTAACAGAGCACATGAAATGGTCGGGGAAGAATGACAATAACCAAGCTTTACCAATGGGTTATTATACCATTATTTGTCCAGACAACGGAGTGTTTAACGTTACCATTGTAAAATAATTGATGAGTAAATCATATACTGATAAAGAAATAATTGAAAGCATCCGTAAAGGTAAAACTGATCGGGTGCTCAGTTATTTGTATGATACTTCTCAATATAAAATTCGCAATTGGATATTGAAAAATAACGGTAGCGATGAAGAAGCTCAAGATATTTTTCAAGATGCAGTACTCTCTTTTTATAACTATGTATTGGAAAATAGATTTGATGAAGGAAAGAGTGTTGATGGGTTTTTATTTGCTGTAGGAAGAAACGCTTGGAGAAATAGAGCAAAGCAAAAAAATCGGTTGATTACTGGAGAGAAAGAAATGGAAAAAATGGAGCGTGTGCCAGATGATGTAGCATTAATTTCTCAAAGTATGGATGAGGATAAATCAAAGAAGATTGAAGCACTATTAGGCATGTTGGGAGAGCGCTGTAAGCAATTGTTAATCTACAGTATTTTTTATGATATACGTATGGATGAAATCGCAGAAACAATGAGTTTTGCAAATGCCAATGCAGCGAAAACTAAAAATTACAAATGCAAACAACGCTTAATAGGGATAATTAAAGAGCATCCGAATTACAACATTAAAGCTTGGATATATAATTAATGGAATTGAACGACCACATATTAATAGATGATTTTTTAAACGGGAATCTTTCAGGGGCTGCTCTTGATGAGTTTAATGCTCGCATGGAAAACGATGCTGATTTTAAAGGCGAAGTTGAAGTGCAAGAGCTGGCTAACTTGGTTATTGTGAACAATGAGCGGATGAACATTAAGGCGCAATTGCAACAAATCCATAAAGAACGAACAAACTCGTCATCTAATGGAAGAAAATGGTGGGGCTTAGGATTGGTGATGGTTGCTGTTGGAATTTTAGTGTCAGTATGGCTTGTCAATCAGAACGATTCGATTGAGGTAGTAGCTCAAGACCAAGAAAATAAAGCGCTTATAAAAGACATCCTAGAAACAAATCCTGATAGAAATTTTGATGTTGAAAATAAAGAAATAGTCACTCCTATTGCAACAGAAGAAGAGCCTTTAGTCGAGAAAGATGCAATTGAGGATCTAGGACTTGCTGAGAAGAATAATAAAATTAAAACAGAGAATGAACCAGATAAAATTGTAGATCAGATTGAGCCTGCTGAAAAAACAATTCCAATAATTTCTGAAGAAATACCAGTTGACATAATAGTTGAAACGAATGTTGATACAATTCAAGATCCTTGTTTAGGGGTTGATCAAGTTTCTCCTAACTATCAATTGATAAAACCTTGTATTGGTGGTAAAGAGGGTGAAATAATTTTTGATGATTTAGCCGGAAAAGAGGTTCTTTTTTCTGAATTCTCTATCGATGGAGGTGAAAGCTATCATTCTTCAATGGAAAAGATGGAGCTTTCTATTGGGAATTATCAAGTTGTAGCAAAAAATAATTTAGGATGTATAAGTAAAATGAAATCAGTTGAGGTAACTTATGCTGATTGTAATTTTGTGATCCAACCTAACTACGATAAATATTGGGAAATAGAAGTGCCGGAGCTAAATGAGCAGGTGACTATTGAAATTCGAAATGCAAGAACAGGTGTGATGGTTTATCAAAAAAACTTAGCAGCTTTTGAAAAATTTATTTGGCAAGGAAATGATTTAAACAACAATCAATTGACCATGGGTAACTATGTCTATTGGTTTAAATCCGATAAAAAAGGAGTGTTTTCAAAAGGACAAATTACCCTAGTAAGGTGATCCAGGTTCTATCGCATTAATTCGTAAAAAAATAAAGAGACCTAATTTCGTTGGCTAAAATAAGCGAACTATGTTCACGCACCATTGTTATCCCCAGGCAATCATTCTACAAGCAAGATGCTTTAAGCTAAGGTTTACATTAAGCTGCCGGGATATGGAAGGGCTGATGCAGAGGTTATCAGTACAGAAACTCTTCAATAAAGCCTTTGGAAAGAATGGAAGTCCTATAGTGATTCACATGGTGAAGAGCGGAACGAATAAAATGGATATTAGATCTGTAAATAAGAGCGCTATTTTAATTCAGAAAATCAAGATTAGACAATGCAAATGCCTAAATAATGTGGTTGAGCAAGGCCATCGAAACATCAGCCGGAGAGTTGTAACTGCAACAGGATTTAAGCGGTTTGAATCAGCACAGAGGACACTCTCAGGGATTGAAGTTGTAAGTGTAATTAGAAAGAATCAGATTGAAGATTCTAAGTCATCAACCTATAAAGCATTTTTCTCTTTAGCTGCTTAAAAATGTTGAGAATTGATTATTTTTAGAGTTCAACGATATGAATTCGACAGCGCCCATCTCAAGTGCATATAATTTTGAGACGGATACGTTTGTCCCAGTTGTGAAGAAAGTGGGGCAATTTTAAATAAATATGGAAGGAGCTTTATTTTAGGCTAAATCATTAAGCGAGATACAGAATCTAAATATGTTTGCAATTATAGAGTTGCAAAAACACGCTTAAACATCATTTATGTAACTATATAGTTGTATAGATTTAAATTTAATTGTAACTAAATAGTGTCATATATAGTGTTATATCGTATTTTTGTTACTAAATAGTTACATTATGTTATTTTTTGCAAAGTTAGACGGAGAAGTTTTAGAAGAAATCGGGGCCAAGGTTAAAGGTCTCCGCAAAAGTAAAAGGTACAACCAGGAACAATTGGCAATTAAGATTGGTGTGAGTAGAAAACATATTAGTGATATAGAAACAGGTAGAGGGACTAGCCTCTTGATTTTTATAAAACTGCTAAAGGAGTTTAATAAAACCGAGAAGCTTCTTGAAATTTTGAATAGCTCACCTATCTCGCCAAAAGAAATGTATCAAAAAGAGAATAAATGAGTTCAGCTAAAATATCAATATGGAATACTACTGTGGGTTACATCTCGTGGGATGACCGAAACAATACTGCAATATTCGAGTCTGATCAAGAATATATTGATTCTCCATTTAATATAGCTCCTTTGATACACCCAGATAAAAAAGAGTTATTGTATGGGAATAACTATCATGAGAAGTTTAATGGAATGATACCAATATTTAATGACTCACTCCCTGATTCTTTTGGCAACGTAGTATTCAAAGAATGGTTAGAACAAATTGACATGGATCAATCTCAAATGAATCCAGTAGAAAGGATTCTGTATGTGGGTGCTAGAGGGATTGGGGCAACAGAGTATCATGAAGGGAAAGACATTTCCAGTATAACACATAACTTAGATTTGTCTGAGTTGGCTCAAGTTTCTGATAAAATCATCAAAAGAAAATATGTGCACGAAGATTTCGTGCATAACCCTGATGCGCTAAGAAACATCCTTACAATCGGATCATCTGTAGGAGGTGCTCAAGCAAAAATATTAGTTGCCATAACGAGAGAACAAAAAAAAGAAAATGAAAAAATATTAGCCGGAGATATTATTCATCACATTCCAGTAGATTACTACATTGTTAAATTGGAGCATGATTCACAAGATATTTGGAATCGGGAAAAGAACTATGTCGAATTTGTTTATAATCAAATTGCTAAGGACATTGGAATTAATGTAGCTGAGTCAAGACTTATTCGTGAAGGGGGTAGAGCTCACTTTGCCAGCAAAAGATTTGATAGAGTTCAAAATCGTAAGGTTCACAAACAAACAGTAAATGCTCTTACTGGATTTTTTGGAAAGAATACCGAATTTTCATACGAACATATATTTAGGGTTATAGAACACCTTAAGCTTCCTAGTAAACAAAAGGAGCAGTTATTTATGCAAATGGTCTTTAATGTGGTGGCTTCTAATAGGGATGATCATACCAAGAACTTTTCCTTTTTAATGGATGAAAAGGGACAATGGTCATTCTCCCCAGCTTACGATTTAACCTTTCCTTTTGATCCTTACCAGAGCTTTGTAGTCCCTCATAAAATAGCTATTAATGGTAAAGTAAAAAATATTAATCGTGAGGACTTAGTAGCCACAGCCAAAAAAGTAGGGATTCTACACTATAATAAAATAATAGATAATGTTGTGGATAATGTGGCTACTTTCAGTAGTAGAATAAAAGAATATGATTTAAACCAAAAGACTGTTCAACTTGTTATCGCAGATATAGAGAAGAATATTCAAAGGGTTAAAACTGGTTCGGATAATAAGTAGAATTTTGAAAAGACGAATCTGGTAGCGGAACTATGTTAGATTTAGTATGCCATAAATATACGCCTCAAACGTCAATGAATATTGAATAGGGAGTGTGCTAAATTAGGCTATGGTCTAAAAATGATATAATAAAAAACAGACCAAATTCTTACTATCTAAGATTTCTCTTTTAGTTCCAATGACATAAAGATTCTTTACATAAATTTGATTGCTGGACAAATTGATTTTAATCAAAATATTTAAATATGTCAGAATCTAATAAATACATAAACTCTAAAGAATTCCATAGTAGCAATGCATACTTAGAAATAAATAAAGATATTGACATTTGCTTATCTCTTATCCACCTTTAATTTAGTACAGTAATTCTTTCGGTTCTGTCGCATTAATTTCATCTAAAACCAAGGAAACATAATTTTGTTTTCTAAAAACAGAAACTATGTTCAAGCACCATCGTTATCCCAAAGCAATCATTCTACAAGCCGTTTATTTCAAACTGAGATTTCCTATTAACGAAGAGAGGGCAGAAGATGTCAGTACAGAAATTTTTCAATAAAGCAATTGGAAATAATGGAAGACCACGAGTAATAAATATAGATAAGAGTGGAACGAATAAGAGGGCAATTTGGGTGTTAAACAAGAGGGCTACTTCAATTAAGAAAATCAAGATAAGGCAATGCAAGTACTTGAATAATATTGCTGAATAGGAACCTCGAAATAGAAAGCGGAGGATTGCAACTTCAACTGGTTTTAAGGAGTTTGAATCAGCCCAGAGGACGCTATCTGGGATTGAAGTGGAGCGTGTAATAAGGAAGAATCAGATGGAAAGTTCTGGAAGTACAGCGTAAAAACATTTGTCTCTTTAGCTGCTTAAAGAAGGTTTGAATTAGCTATTTTTAGAGTTGAATTAGATTAATGCGACAGAACCCTATATCTTTGCTGTGATCAGGAACTGTAACTCTTCCTTTTTCTTAGGATGTTTTAGTTGTAGCTGACTTCCTTTTTGAGCAAGCTGGTCCCAACCGTCTTTTTTTCAACAGCTTTAATATCGCTTTTTTTTCATTATTCATAAGTAATTAATTTACCGATTTCTACCAAAAAAGTAATGAATGCATTACTTGCCCACAATGTAAAGTAATAAATATATTACCGCTAAAAATCAAGGAAACTTGCTGTTTGTAGCTTTCAGCTATGAACCCTCGACATCAAGTAAAAGTTTTAGATGAGCGAAGTTATCAACTCTTAGGATTCAATAAAATCTT
>JAWUVT010000091.1:0-7320 GCA_034112225.1 Flavobacteriales bacterium
GATTATTACAATATTAATCATGAATCTTTTAAGGACACAAAAATAAATGAGTCTAGTAACAAAAGGTTAAACAAATTAAAACAGCACATAAATGATATACAGTCAATTGAAAAACTTAAAACTGTTTTCGGTGAAGAGGATGATTTAAATGGGCTTAATAATATTTTTCAATCCTGTGCATTTTGGGGAACAATCTCTACCTGTATTGGAATTCCAGAAGAATTAAAAGTAATATTCTATGCTGATGTTAGAAACAACATTAAAAAAGAATTTGACTTAAACGAATTATTTAGTTAACCAATAATAGAATATGTTTAGTTTAAACGATAAAATAGCTATTGTAACAGGTTCAGGAAGAGGGATTGGAAGAGCAATTTCGCTAGTATTAGCAGAAGCAGGAGCAACTGTAATGTTAACCGCAAGAACAGAAAAGGAAATCGATGAAACTGCTTTAATCATAAAGGAGAATGGAGGCAAATGCCAAACATTTTGTGCAGACATTACAGATTCAACGCAAGTTGATAATTTAATGGCTAAAACAATAGCAGATTATGGGAGAATCGATATTTTGATAAACAATGCTGGGCAATATCAAAAACGTCCCATTGTTAATTTTCCAGACAAAAAACTTATCCCGCCTATTTTTCCAGTAGAAGTAAAAGATCCAATTAGTGATGATGAATGGAAAACTCTATTTGATATTAATGTGAATAGTGTTTTTTACTGTTGTAGAGCAGCAGGAGTTCACATGATTAAACAAAAGCATGGGAAAGTAATTAATCTAAGTTCTAACAGTGCCATTCAGGCTTCTCCATACTTTGCGGCATACAATAGTTCCAAAGCTGCTATAAACATGTTTACGCGTGTCTTAGCTCTAGAATGGGCACCTTACAATATTTGTGTTAATGCAATAGCGCCAGGAGAATTTCATACGGATCTTACCGAGTTTTCTTGGTCTAATCCTATTGAAAAGCAGAAAAGATTAGATAGAATTCCTTTAAATAGAGAAGGAGATTTAAGAGATATAGGTATGTTAGCAAACTATCTATCTAGTAGATCAGCCGATTATATTACAGGACAAACCATATATATTGACGGTGGACTTTCTGCTAAATAAGATTTGAAGTTCTAGCGTTTAATTAATTCAAAATGTGGAAATAGAATAACCGAATGTTTAATTTGCTAAAATCACCATGAAAGACATACTTAAATTCATCTCAAACGATAAGAAACCTATTTTAGCAGGTATAATATTAGGTGTTATTAGCGGTCTATTGAGTTTTAGTTTTTTAGCTTTTTTCAATTTTATGATTGGCATTATCATAATGGAAAATTATAATGAGGTTAATAGAAATTATATACTTGTTTTTGTAGTAATTGTTCTTTTATTTATTTGGTCAAGAAGAGCGATGTCTTTTACATTTATTAAGTATTCTCAAAGATTATTTTGGAAACTTAGAATGGAGTTACTTTCTATCATCTTAAAGTCAAATTATACTGAGCTTGACAAAAGAAGACCAGAAATTCATTCTGCTTTGATTCATGATATAGGGACTTTGACCCAGGCATCTTTAAATATTATTCATTTTATTACATCCTCTGTAGTGTTAATATCATGTTTAGCTTATATGTATTATCTTTCAGGTGTTTTATTTCTCATTACGATAATAACCTGTGTTTTAGGTATTTTGGTGTACTTGTTAGGATCAAGAAAAAGCGATGTCCTTTTTATTCAAACCCGAGATTTAGAGGATGGGTTTATGAAAAATTTTAATGCAATTCTCAATGGATTTAGAGAGATCCATATGGATAACAAAAAAGGTCTCGGTATTGTTGCTAAAAATATTGAACCTATTTCTCAACGTTCATTTAGTAACAATACGAATGCTTTTGTTGGCTTCTTAAACAATCAAATTACGGGACAAATATTGTTTTATATATTGATTGCCTCTATACTACTGGTTTTTAGTGTGAAACTGGAAATAGAAGGAATAATTATCGTTAATTTTCTTTTTATCCTGCTTTACGTTTTAGGTGCGTTAGAGGGAATAATGGTCTTAATACCATCTTTAGTTCAAGCACGTATTTCATTTATGAGGTTGACTAAATTAAAAGAAGACTTAAATGCTTCTGTGGTTGAATTTAATGTTCAGAATAATGAATTTAATGTACAAAGTTTTGAAAACATTAAAATTTCTGAAATAGAGTTTACTTATCAGCTTGATAATACTGAGAATTTTCAGATTGGACCGATTTCTTTCATTTTGGATAAGGGTGATATTGTTTTTATTTATGGAGGAAACGGGAGTGGTAAAACCACTTTTATTCATTCTTTATTAGGCTTGTTAAAACCTGATAAAGGTTCTATTGCATTTAATAATATTTCATTGAATGAATCAACTTATTCATCGTATAAATCAATGTTTGCAGTAGTTTTTAATGATTATTATTTATTTGATGAGTTTTATGGAAATGAAAATTTTGATCAACAAAAGGCAAAAGACTATTTAACATTGTTTGAGATTGAAGAGAAAGTTCAAGTCATCGAAAATGGTTTTTCTACAGTCGACTTGTCAACGGGTCAACGGAAACGATTAGCCTTAATTGCAGCATTGCTTGAGAATAAACCTATTATCGTAATGGATGAATGGGCAGCAGATCAAGATCCTTATTTTAGAAAAAAATTCTATACAGAAATTCTTTCCATCCTTAAACAAGATGGGTTTACAATATTAGCTATTACACACGATGATGTTTATTATTCATATTGTGATAAATTGTTAAAGATGGAGGACGGGAAATTAAAAAATGAGACGAATATAGAAATTCAAGATAAATTAATATTGAATGAATAAAAAACAGCAGTTGTTCTTATTGCATTTTGCGGGGGGGAATTCTTACTCTTTTCAATTTCTTAAACCATATTTAGAACACAAACTTGAATTTATTCCTATAGAATTACCTGGAAGAGGAAAAAGGATGGGAAAAGAATTGCTAAAAGATAAAAATAAAGCCATTCAAGATTATTTTAATCAAATTAAAAGTAAAAGAAATGGGCAGCCGTATGCAATTTATGGGCACAGTATGGGAGCTGATTTGGGCTTAGATCTCACATCTAAATTAGAAGGAATAGGTGACCCTCCAATCGCATTGGTAGTTTCAGGGAATGCAGGTCCTGGAATTGGAGTGCAGAAGAATAGACACTTAATGGAAAATGATGAGTTTAAAGATGAGCTAAGATTATTAGGAGGAGTTCCTGATGAATTATTATCGAATGAGGAATTATTCGAACTTTTCAGACCAATACTCAAAGCAGATTTTGAATTGCTGGAAAAAGAATTTTATACCCCGATTAACTTTAAATTAAGTACTCCTATTTATGCAATGATGGGGAGCGAGGAGGAGGATGTTACGTTTATAGATAATTGGAAAGAGTACACGTTAGGCAATTACAATAGAGACGTTTTTCAAGGAAATCACTTTTTTATATACAAATACCCTAATAGGATTTCTGAAATTATTATTAAATGCTATGATAAAGTTTAATTACATAGATATAAGTTCTTTTTCAGAACATGATTTCTTGAAATTCTTACCTTTTTTATCAATAAAAGAACAAGGTTATATTTTAAAGTATAAGTTTTTTGATGATCGTGTTCGTAAATTATTGGGTAGAATTCTGATTCAAAATTATTACACTAAGGTGAGAACTTTTAATTGGAATAATTTTAATTATTCTAAAGCAGGGAAACCATTTGTTCAAAATGAAATGAAATTTAATATTTCACATTCAGGGAAGATAGTGATAGTTGTTTTTTCAAAGTATGACATAGGTGCGGATATTGAAATTATGGAAGAAAATGATATTGAAGAAATTTCAAGGTATTTTCATTTGAATGAAATTTTATACTTAAAAGAAAATTTATTTGACAAAAGTGAATTTTATAAAATATGGACTCGAAAAGAAGCTTTTCTCAAAGCAAAAGGAGTTGGTATTGTTGGCGATTTGAATAAACATGATTGTAAAGAAAAAATAATTTTGGATGAAGGCCAAAATTGGCACATTGAATCATTGAATTTCAAGAAAGGTTATGCTTGTGCTATAAGTCAAAACTATCCGATTAAGAATATTAAAATTGAAGAAATAACGAAAGAAGAACTATTAGAACATATCTGTAATGAAAAAAATATCACTTAAATTTACATTCCCCTTGCTAACATTAGTGTTGGTGATCGTTCTGCTTAATACGCAATTAAATCAAATACCTGCTTTGGGGAGTTTTTTCAACCCCTACTCAGGAGTTGTTCAATGTGAAAAAGAGAGTTTGAACAACCAACTATTTTCTCTAAAAGGGAGGGAATTTGTTGTTTACTTTGATGAACATCAGATTCCTCATGTATTTTCTGAGAATGAAAAAGATCTACATTTTGCGCAAGGCTATACAATTTCTCATGATAGATTGTGGCAAATGGATTTTATGTCATATGCTTCTGCAGGAAGATTGTCAGAGATAATGGGAGAACAATACCTTGTTTACGATAGGATGCAGAGAAGAACTGGGGTGTTGGTGTCAGCAAAGAAGACATTAGGCTTTATAGAAAAAAATACAATAACTAAAGAAGTATTAGATAATTATACCGCTGGGGTGAATGCATATATTTCTAGCCTCAACAAGGCAGATTTACCATTTGAGTATAAATTGCTGAATTACAAGCCCGAACCTTGGACTAATTTAAAATCAGTCTTGATTATGAAATATGTGGGTTCAATGTTGACTGGTTATGAAGAGGATGTTAGTTCGTCTTATCTGTTATCCGCTTTAGGTGAAAAAGATTTTTTTAAATTATATCCTGACTATAAATTAACAAGAGATAGTCTTCAAATTGATCTCGAACAGTTGATGACTGATTTGCCTCATGAGCAATATATAGATTATTCATTTTTATTTAAGACTTCCAAAATTTCCAAAAGCGAATTTAATCCTCGATTAGGGAGTAATGCCTGGGCAGTTTCTCCTAAGAAATCAAAATCTGGGAATCCCATTCTTTGTAATGATCCGCATTTAAATTTGACATTCCCTTCAATATGGTATGAAATCCAATTGAAATCGGATGAAAGGAATGTTTATGGTTATTCTATTCCAGGTACCCCTGGTGTTATCATTGGATTCAATGAAAAGATTTCCTGGGGAATAACCAATGGAGCTACAGACGCTAGAGATTGGTACAAATTGGAACTTAAAGAAGATTATTCAGCATATAAGATGGATGATAAATGGAAAGATACAAAAGCCATTATAGAGGAGATAAAAATTAGAGGTAAGGATGTGTATTATGACACCATTTACTATTCAGAACATGGACCTATTGTTATTAGTGATTCATATGACCAATCTCTAGAAGTGAAAGATTATGCCTTAAAATGGGCTTTGCATAATGAATCGAATGAGTTTTTGGCTATTTTGATGATGAATAAATCTTTGAATAAATTGGAATTCGAAGAATCAATTAATCATTTTCAGTTTCCAATTCAAAATTTCATTTACGCTGATTCTAAAGGAAATATTGCTTCTTATCATCAAGGTGAAATATTAAAGAGGAACGGGCGTGGTGATGGAAAATTTATTTTAGACGGAACGAAAAGTAAATATCTCTTTTATGAAAAGTTAGATCAAGATGAATTGCCAAAACAAGTAAACCCTGTATCCAATTTTGTCTTTTCAGCGAATAACAGCCCATGGGATTCTAAATCTAAATATTATATAAATGGTTATTATGCAGAATTAAGAGCAAATAAGATTCAAGAGATATTAAGTGAATCGGAAAAATTTGATATCCAGGATATGAAGTCAATGCAATTAGATAATACCAACAGATTAGCAGAATTAGCATTGCCGATATTATTGGGTTTAATGAATGATGTTGATAGGGGATTTAAAGAAAGAATTTCAAATTGGGATTGCAAGTATGAGGAAAATTCAGAGTTAGCTATATTTTTTGAAACTTGGTGGAAACTGATTGAATATCATACTTGGGATGAAATTTATGAATATGATCAATTTTTAAGATACCCTGATGATCTGGTTCTTTTGGATTTAATTAAAAATGAACCAAACAGTAAGTTTTTCAATGAAAAGGATACGGATATTAAAGAAAACGCGAAAATGATTGTTAGTAAATCTTTTAGTGAAGCAATAAGTGAGTTTAATGAACATGAACCCATTGTTTGGAAAGACACTAATAAAGTCAGTATTATGCATCTTACCAATATTAAAGCATTGAGTAAAACGAATTTTGGATCTGCGGGGCATCCAGAAGCATTAAATGCTATTTCTAGTAATTGGGGTCCAAGTATGAGAATGATTGTAGAAATGGCAGATAGGCCTATTGCATATGGTATGGTTGCAGGGGGAACATCAGGTAATCCAGCATCAAAACATTACGATTCTTTTGTAGATAATTGGTTGGAAGGTAAGTATCATAAAATGGTGTTGTATATGAATAAAGATGAGGCTGAAGCAAAATCTTCAAGAAAATGGACCTTCAAATAAAAAAGATAAAATGAGAAATAAAATATTTTTATTATTAATATTACTTATACTACTTATAAGTATTCAATCTATAACGATATTGCCTTGGTGGACTTTTACTGTTCTGATGTTTTTATTAGGGGTAGGAATACCTCTTCGGAAATGGAAAAACCCTTCTTTTTTAATAGGTTTTATATCAAGTTTTTTATCTTGGATTATACCTCAATTATATTTCGAGTCTATCTATCAAGGAGAAATAATGAATATCGTTTCTGAAATTGTTAATTTACCTTATTTTGTAGTTCTGATAGGTATTGGTTTAATTGGAGGAGTACTTGGAGGATTAGGGTTCTATTCAGGATCAGAACTTAGAAAAGGTAAAGAAGAATTAAGATTGTAAGTATTTATGTCTAAATAATATTTTAGATTTAAACCTCAAATTTTAATATTGGAAATTACATTTTTCAGTTCATTTATTTTTTCTAAGTCACTAACTGTCAGTTTTTCAGGGTTCGATAACTGTTGCGTTTCCTCCACAATGATAAACCCCAACCAATTGCATATCAATTGGTTGGGGTTTTTTAGTTTTGGTAATTCTACGATTTTTGTATTGTTGTTCGATTTGCTTCATGCATAATGCGTTTTTCATACGTAAGCGTCCGGCTATGCACGTATTGAGATTTCCAATAAACTTTCTATGCGCGTTTAATTTCCTGTCTAATCAGTAGATCAGTTTGACTTGTAGTTATGAGGTAATAACTCAGATAGCTTATTAGCCTTATGCTCAAGA
>JAWUVT010000092.1:0-38198 GCA_034112225.1 Flavobacteriales bacterium
AAAATATAAAATACATACAAAACTGCTTCGGCATACAACTTCGCATATTCAACAAATAAATAGACGCTCAATAAGGAGCCTAGTAATCCGAAAATCCAACAGGAAATTTTATTTTGAGCCATCAACACGGTGTAAAGCACACCCAAGATAACGGCAACAATCTCAAGCAGTAAAGCGATGTTATTAAATCCCCAAGTCCCCCATCAATATTTTCATTACAAAAATTGCTTTACCGTATTTTTCAAAAGAGGTTTTAATTTCTTTTTGAAGGAGATTCATCACTTCATCATAATCACCAACCACATGAGTACTTGTTGCGTTGGTTTTTACTGTAATGTTTTGATGCGCATTTAAACGCTCAATAAATTCTAAAATTGGGGGTTCGTAATCCGCGTTAAGCGGATACTTACTGAGTTCTATTGTTGTTTTCATAAAAAATAATTTTATTCCTTTAATTTAACACGCTATAAATGGGTTTCATCTTACAGTATCGCATTGCTTAATAAGGCTTTTTTCAAAAATAAATATTAAATCAATTGCTAAAACGATTGTGAAAAACTAAAAAAAGATACTGAATAATAGGAAGTGTTTTCAAATACATATATTTACGCAAATTTAAACCTAAGCTTCATGAATAAAAAAGTACTTGTCATTTTAATAAGTGTATTGATCACCACCATAAGTTTTGCTCAAAAAAACATTGTAAAAGTCAATGCAATTCCTTTTGCTTGGGGAGAGTTTAGGTTTGGATACGAAAGATCATTAACTGACAAACTATCTATTCAGGGAAATGTTGGTTTTTTTTATGACCAGATTCCTTCTTTTATTCATGATATTGAAGCTGTAGAAAATTACTTCAACACCTACAGTGTAAAAAATTCACTAAGCGGTTTTAGTTCAAGTATTGATTTACGAATCCATTTTGGAAGTGCTCCTTTAAAAGGGTTCTATTTAGCGCCTTATTTAAAATACCACTCCTATGATTTTAGAACTCCTGCAAGTTTTGACTATGAGTTAAACGTATTTGAATTGGCCGAACTCACAACTGAACAACAAGCTGTTGCTCATCAGTTTTCCGATGGAAATTATGACATTGAAATCACAGGCACCTTGGATGGAACAGTAACTCAACTTGGTGTTGGACTAGGAATTGGCTGGCAATTTATCTTGGGAAAAGTATTCGTTGTTGATTTTAACCCTATTGGATTTGGAATTGAACTGGATCAAGTTGAAATTGATTTAACAACAGACGTCAACTCTGTAGATTATGAAAGATGGCTTCCTTATGTTCAAGAAGAGGTTAAAAACATTGATTACTTTGGTGATAAAGTGGAAATTTCTGCTAAAGGAAACGTTATCCATATGAGCGCACCTCTAATACTACCAACATATAGAGGAAGTATTTCAATCGGATTTGCTTTTTAACGAACGAAGATTAATATTTTCTATTTTCTCCAACAACTTCCTTTCTGATGGATGGATGGCTTGTGTGCTAATTATTTATCTATGTATTAGCAACCTAAGGATCATTGTGTCCGCATAAAGTTTTCAAACAATAGCCTTAGAAATGCAAGATAAGTTGCAAGAAAGCGTGTCTGAACTCCGAATCAATCGTCTCAATAAATAAATTTGAAGTTCTCAAAAACTATAAAACAAAAGAGAGGATTGAATTAACAACAGTAAAATTACACGGAATTTAAACAAGCTTTTAGCACAACAGAATAGAAACCTGGTTATTTTACAAACACCTTAGTCGTTGCAACATTAGTTCCCACGACAACTCTCACAAAATAGACTCCAGTAGTGAAATTTGCTAAAGAAATAGTATTTCTACCATTTAAGGCTACAGAAGTCTTTCTCACTGTTTTTCCTGTCAAATCCATAATAGAAATCGCAGCTAATTCTTTAAAGTTGTAATCCGCATTATCCAACACCAATTCTCTATTGGAAACATATATTTTGTTGGTTAAGGTATTCAAACTTTCTTTCATACCAACAGGGAGGGTAACTTCAACACAAGAAAAATTATCAAGAGGTGAGCTGTCTGCTAAAGGATAAGTTAGTTGATTGCCCATATCAAGCCCTACAGCATAATGTAGGGCAAAAGCACAAAGATTAATCTCCGTGATACTATCAACAGAAGTGAGATTCATTGAGAACCCAGGAATTGACATCACAGCCCCAGGCTCAAAATCAGACTGAAGAGTGACTATGAAATGAGTATCCCAGAAAAATTGTGAATTCTCAACTATAAAAAGCGCACCATCTAAAGCATACCCTACGACAATAGAATCTCCTTGCCGAATAGGCATGTGTCCCCTATTTGTAATTGTGTACGAAAAATCAACTGGATTGCTTATTACCTCTTCATTTTCATAACTAGTAAAAGCGACACTTAAACTATGTGTTTGAGCAAATGCTGAAGATGAAACTGCTGCGATTGCTAAAATTGTAAAAAGATTCTTCATAAAATTTGTTTTAAATTCATATGAATACCTAATCTAGGTAAAAATCATACTAAAAAAAAGGAAAATGAAGCCCTGTTACATATTTTAAAAAAAGAATTTATTTTGTTTTAAAAAAACAGGCATTTTACGGCCTACTGTTTCCACCATTCAGGTTGTTCTAGAATAGCCTTATTCATATTGATTTCAGCTCCAATTTGAGGCACAACAATTTCAACATTCAAATCTTTGGCTTTTTTCAACACTCTTTCTACGGGATCTGTCCACTCGTGCATCGCTAATTTAAAAGCTCCCCAATGAATGGGCATCATTCTTCTGGCTTTTACATCTAATGCCGCTTGAACGGTTTCTTCAGGAAACATATGGATATCTGACCAAAGCTCGTTATACTGCCCACATTCCATCATTGCAAAATCAAAAGGGCCATACTTTTCTCCAATTTCCTTAAAATGACTTCCATAACCGCTATCTCCACTAAAAAATATATTTTCCTGGTCTGATTTTATCACCCATGAAGCCCAAAGCGTAGTCATCCTATCAGTTACTCCTCTACCAGAAAAATGTTGAGCGGGAGCACATTTAAAGACTACGCCATCTTGAACAACTTCTTCCCACCAATCTAATTCAATAATTTTTTCTGCAGAGACACCCCATTCTTTTAAGTGGGCTCCTAAGCCTAAAGGCACATAAAAGCGTTTTACTTTGTCTTTTAATTTAAGAATAGATCCATAATCCAAATGATCGTAATGATCGTGAGACAAAACCACTGCATCGATTCTTGGCATTTGTTCTATGCTAAGAGGTACGTCTCTACTAAATCGGTTGTTTCCTAGTAAGGGATGTGGTGCAGGCACATCTCCAAGCATTGGATCTATCAAAATATTTTTTCCTGCAATTTCTAGCAAAAAAGTAGAATGCCCAAACCAAAATAGTTTAGTCTCTGATGTGTTTTCAGCAATACGTGATGAATCCATTTTTTGAACATCAATATTATTTGCCGGTAAAGTGTTAGGGTGAGCTTTTAAAAATTGACGAATCATCTTCGTCATTAACTCAAGGCTCATCTCCAGATTAACATCACCTTTATTGACGAACTTCCCTTTGCTGTAATTCTCTGATTTGGAATATGCTCCCTTTAATTCTTTTGAAATTTCACCTCCAAATTCAGGACTAAGTTTAATAAATAGTACCACAACAATTACCAATACGACAATTACCGCAGCTATAATCGAAAATATCATTTTTATAATTCTTTTCATGTACAATTAATAGTAAGCTATTTGACTCCATTTAAGCGACAACTCCTTCTAAAATAGAATTCAGTGTTTTACTTGGACGCATTGCTTTTGAGGCAAGGTTATTGGTTGGGCAATAATACCCTTGGATATTTTGAGCTTCTCCTTGACAACTAATTAATTCATCAGAAATGATCGTTTCATTCTCCAATAATGCTTTTGCAACTGGAGCAAATTGTGCTTTTAGGTCGGCATCTTCAGCTTGATTAGACAATGCTTCTGCCCAATACATGGCTAAATAAAAGTGGGATCCTCTATTGTCTATTTCATTCACTTTACGTGATGGAGATCTTTTGTTATCTAAGAATTTACCGGTAGCCAAATCTAAGGTATCTGCTAAAACTTGTGCTTTTTTATTTGCAGTAGTTATTGCTACATGTTCTAATGAAACTCCTAAAGCTAAAAACTCTCCTAAAGAATCCCATCTTAAGTGCCCTTCTTCAAGAAACTGTTCAATGTGCTTTGGTGCAGAGCCTCCAGCACCAGTTTCAAATAAACCTCCTCCATTCATTAAAGGAACAATAGATAACATTTTAGCAGAAGTTCCTAATTCTAAAATTGGGAATAAATCGGTTAAATAATCTCGCAATACGTTTCCTGAAACTGAGTTGGTGTCTTTTCCTGCTTTTACTCTTTCTAAGGTATAACTTGTCGCCTTTACGGGATCCATAATTGGCATCTCTAATCCTGTGGTGTCGTGGTTTGGTAGATATAGATTGATCTTTTTTATCATTTCAGCATCGTGTGCTCTATTTTGATCTAACCAAAAAACAGTAGGATTAGCTGTTGCTCTGGCTCTGTTTACGGCTAATTTAATCCAATCTTGAATTGGATCATCTTTAACTTGACACATTCTAAAGAGATCACCAGACTCTACATCTTGGCTTAATAAAACTGTTCCATTCGCATCAACCACCTCTACTTTACCGGCGTCTTTTAATTGGAAAGTTTTATCGTGAGATCCATATTCTTCGGCTTTTTGAGCCATGAGTCCTATATTTGGAACCGTCCCCATAGTGGTGGGGTCAAAAGCTCCATTCTTTTTACAAAATTCTATGGTGGCTTGAAATACTCCGGCATAACATCTGTCTGGAATAATTGCTTTTGTATCTTGAAGTTTACCTTCTCTATTCCACATCTGACCTGATGAACGAATCATTGCAGGCATACTTGCATCAATAATAACATCACTTGGTACATGTAAGTTGGTAATTCCTTTATCCGAGTTAACCATCGCCACTTGTGGTCTAATGGTATAAACGGCATCAATTGCTGCTAACACTTCGGTTTCCATAGCATGCCCTGCAATTTTTGTATACACATCTCCAATACCATTGTTAGCGGTGATTCCTAACTCCGTAAATAAATCTCCATACTCCTCAAACACTTCTTGATAAAAAACTTCTACAATGGCTCCAAAAATAATTGGGTCAGAAACCTTCATCATTGTTGCTTTCATATGAACTGAGAATAAAACGCCATTTGCTTTAGCAGCTTCTATTTCATGGGCAACAAATGCTTTTAATTTAGTTAAACTCAACACTGAGGTGTCAATAATTTCGCCGGCTAATAATGGTGTAGATGCTTTTAACACTTCAACATCGCCATTTTTAGTAACGCATTGAATTTTAACATCCGCTGCCGCATCAAGAGTTAGGGATTTTTCACTCTCGTAAAAATCTCCGTTACTCATACTGGCTACATGTGTTTGAGAATCACTTGCCCAAGCTCCCATAGAATGAGGATTTTTCTTTGCGTAGTTTTTTACGGCTTTTGGTGCTCTTCTATCCGAATTTCCTTCTCTGAGTACTGGGTTAACTGCAGAGCCTAATACTTTCGAATATTTTGCTTTCGTTGCGGCATCCCCAGGGTAAGCTGGCAATGCATATCCTTTGGCTTGCAATTCCTTAATTACTTCTTGTAATTGGGGAATTGAAGCGGATATATTTGGCAATTTAATAATGTTTGCTTCTGGAGATTTTGCCATCTCCCCTAATTCAGCTAGAGCATCTCCTACTTTTTGAGCCTCAGTTAAACACTCTGGGAAGTTGGCTAATATTCTTCCTGCTAAAGAAATATCTTTTGTTTCAATTTGAATCTCCGAAGATGCAGTAAATGCTTTAACGATTGGTAAAAGCGAATAAGTTGCCAACATTGGAGCTTCGTCTGTAATTGTATAAATAATCTTTGCCATTTTTGTGTTTTTGAGCTAATTAAGTAGGATTAAATTCGAAGTACGAAACTACTGAATTTAGGACTTTTTATAGCTTTTCACCCCTATTAAATTTGGCGAAACTCCATTCTATTTATGGCTCTTTCTTATTAAATAAAATAATTAACGGCAAAACACTTGAATGTTCCAATTAAATTCACTTATTTTGCAGACCTCAAATTAAAAAGAGAAAAAAAATGTCTAGAGTTTGCGATTTAACAGGAAAGAAAGTAATAACAGGTAATAATGTTTCTCACTCTAAGAGAAGAACGAAAAGAAAGTTTTACCCGAACTTACAAACTAAAAAATTCTTTATTCCAGAAGAAGATAAATGGATTACTTTAAAAGTATGTGGTTCTGCGCTTAGAAACGTCAACAAAGTTGGTATTGCTGCTTGCATTAAGAAAGCAAAGCTTAAAGGATTTATGTAAAAAATAATTTGCTTTACGCAAATCACTGAAACGTTGTTACTTTGTAGCAGCGTTTTTTTTGTTATTGCATTTACTTCATGAACAAGCTTGTTTTATTTCTGCTCTTATTTCCGTTTTCTTTACTTAGCCAAGAGGTAAAGTTGGAGTTAAATATTGACACGAATAAAACAATTCACGCCTTCGACACCGATCTTTTACCTGCGCTATTCTTTGCTAAAAATAGACAAGCATTAAGAGATTTAATGCCAAAGAATTCTGTTGCTGTTATTTTTTCAAACCCCATCAGAAACCGGTCTAATGATGTTGATTATGAATACCATCAGGATCCCAACTTTTATTATTTAACAGGACTACAAGAGCCACATTCGGTTCTTATTCTCTACAAAGAAGATCAAGAATTTAAGGAGGACTTCATTACCAATGAAATTTTATTTCTTCAGAAAAAGCAAAAAAGAGAGGAACTTTGGACGGGAAAAAGGACAGGTATTATTGACGCGACTAAAATTTTAAAATTTAAAACTGCCCTAGACAACCAACGCTTTTTATCTTTTGAAAACGAATACGAAAGGTTCGACAAGGTCTTCTCATTTGAAGGGACTAACGACATCAAAAACACTTCAAAAAAAAGCGACTTGTATGGTTTAATTCAGTTTTTTGAACGCACTACCCAAGGGTTAAAAAACACGGATAAGAGCGAGCTAAGTCATTTAATGGCAAAATTAAGACAGGTTAAAACTGACGAGGAAATCGCCTTAATGCGAAAAGCCATCACGATAACTTGCGATGCCCAAATTGAATTAATAAAAGCTTTAAATCCGCAAATGAAAGAGTATCAGGCTGAAGCAATTGTGGAATATATTTTCAAGAAAAATGGGGCTGAATATCCTGGATTTCCTTCAATTTTAGGGGGAGGAAAAAACAGCTGTATTATTCATTATGCTAAAAACCGGAAACAATTAAAAGGGCAAGACATGCTTGTTAGCGACATTGGCGCAGAGTATCATGGCTACACAGCAGATGTAACGAGAACAATCCCTGTGGATGGACATTTTTCTGAGGAAGAAAAAATCATTTACAACATTGTTCTTAAAGCGCAACAGGCAGGAATTGATTCTTGTAAAGTGGGCAATAAGTTTTGGACGCCTCACAGAACTGCTACTAAAATAATTGCAAATGAATTGGTTAATTTAGGGATCCTCAAAAAAAGACATCATGTACAGCGTTATTTTATGCACGGCACTTCTCATTACTTAGGGCTTGACGTGCATGACCCAGGACTACATGGAACGCTTCAGCCTGGGAATGTAATCACAGTGGAGCCCGGAATTTACATCCCTGAAGGGTCGGAATGTGATCCGAAATGGTGGGACATTGGAATACGAATTGAAGATGACATTTTAATCACCCTAGATGGTCCTGAAAATTTATCAAAAAAGGTGCCTCGGTCAATTGAAGCGATTGAAGCTTTAATGAAGGAGAAGGGGAATTTTGAGGAATAAAAGAGTACTCCTCTTCATTTTGGGGTAGACCCGCAATAACGAATGTCTTGAAAACTCCTAGCTCAATGGAAGCAAGTGAACGTGAAACAAATTTTCTAACGCAGGTCATTCTGAATTATTGCAAACGATCTAATTGGCCACCTCACTTAAGAACTTAATTCTCAACAATCGCATTTCTTCTTCAGAAAATGCTCCTTCGAACTCTTTTAAGGCTTCTTCTACGTCATCTGTTTGGGCTTCCAAAAAGTATTCAAAAACTTCTTCTTGATCCTCTTCATCTACTTCTTCATTGATGTAGTAGTCTAGATTTACTTTTGTACCTGAGAGTACAATGTTTTCAATCTCTGTCAATATTTCATCGATATCCTTTCCTTTAGATCTAGCGATATCACTGATCGGAATTTTTCTATCAATACTTTGAATCACAAAAACCTTAATAGCGGATTTATCTACCACTGATTTAACGACCATATCTAATGGTCGTTCAATGTTATTGTCTTCGACATACCGTTCTATAACGGCTAAAAAGTCTTCGCCAAACTTCTTGGCTTTTCCTTGTCCAACACCTGAAATATTTGCCAACTCTTCTATCGTGATTGGATAACGAGTCGCCATATCTTCTAATGAAGGATCTTGAAAAATAACATAAGGTGGCAAGTTCATGTCTTTCCCTACTGATTTTCTTAACTCTTTTAAAATCGTAAAGAGCACTTCATCGGCAGCGCCTGCGCCTCCTTTTTGAGGAATAACAACATTTCCACCATCCACATCACTATAATCATGTGATTTAACTAAACTTACAGAAACCGGAGACTCAACAAAAGCTCGTCCTTTTGCACTGACTTTAAGAATCCCGTAATTCTCTATCTCTTTAATGATATATCCATGAATGATGCATTGACGTATGGTCGCATCCCAAAACTTATCATCCTTTTCGTTTTCAATATCTTTTCCTTGACCAAATAGCTTATGGTTTTGATGGCTGAAAGATTTAAGGTCTGAGGTTGGAATTCCTGCAACAAAATTGGTGATGTATTTGGCCTTAAACACTTCGTTTAAACCGATGATAGCTTCTAATAATATTTTCACATCCTCTTTTCCTTCAAACTTTTCTTTTGGATTGTCACAGTTATCACACATTCCTTCATCTGCACAATCTGTATCTGTATATTCTTCTCCAAAATAATGAAGCAATTGTTTTCTTCTACAAACGGCAGTTTCTGAATAAGAAACCATTTCAAAAATCAATTGCAATCCGATCTCTAATTCGGCAACAGGTTTTCCGTGTAAGAATTTTTCCAATTTTTCAATGTCCTTATAACTGTAAAAGGCTAAGCAGACTCCTTCTCCACCATCTCTTCCTGCTCTTCCTGTTTCTTGATAGTAACTTTCTAAACTTTTCGGGATATCATGGTGCACCACAAAACGAACATCTGGTTTATCTATTCCCATTCCAAAAGCAATGGTCGCAACAATCACATCACAATCTTCCATCAAGAAAGCATCCTGGTTTCGAGCTCTTGTTCCTGAGTCTAAGCCAGCATGATAGGGCAAGGCATTAATGCCGTTCACTTGAAGTAATTCGGCTATTTCCTCAACTTTTTTTCTACTTAAGCAATAAACAACTCCAGATTTTCCTTTGTATTTTGAGATGAAACGGATAATTTCTTTTTTTACATCTTTCTTCGGACGTATTTGATAGTAAAGATTAGGTCTATTAAATGAAGCTTTAAAAACTCTAGCCCCAACCATTCCTAAATTTTTCTGAATATCTTCTTGAACTTTTGGTGTTGCTGTTGCTGTTAAAGCGATAATGGGTACTCGATCAATGGCTTCTATAATGGAGCGTAATCTTCTGTATTCTGGTCTAAAATCGTGTCCCCATTCAGAGATACAATGAGCTTCATCAATTCCAAAAAAGGAAATTTTTATTCCTTTTAGAAAGGCTACGTTTTCTTCTTTGGTTAAAGATTCTGGAGCAACATACAACAGTTTAGTAATCCCATTAGTAACATCTTCTTTAACTTGTTTTGCTTCTGTTTTAGTTAATGAGGAATTGTAAAAATGGGCTACTCCATGCACGTCAGACAATCCTCTTATGGCATCTACCTGATTTTTCATCAGGGCAATTAAAGGGGAAACAATAATTGCAGTTCCTTCTGATACTAAAGCTGGCAATTGATAACAGAGCGACTTTCCGCCACCCGTTGGCATAATGACAAAAGAGTCTTTTCCTTCCAAAAGATTTTGAACAACTGCCTCCTGATCGCCTTTAAATGTGTTGAATCCAAAATATTTTTTTAGATAATCGGTAAGAGGAGCTTCTAAAGTTTGCATTAAGTTGTAGTTTCTTTTTTATATTTGTACATAAATGTACGACTAATAAATTAGTCTATTATTTTTTACATAAAATTTATCCCTTGAAATCAGCAACAGAAATTAAAGCAATTGCCAAACAGACATTCGAAATTGAAGCTTCTTCGATAGCTGGCCTAATTGATCATCTTAACGAAGACTTTACAAAGACCATTGAGTTGATTTTAAAATCGAAAGGAAGGTTAGTCATTAGCGGAATCGGAAAAAGCGCAAATATTTGTCAAAAAATAGTGGCCACATTAAATTCAACGGGAACTCCTGCAATTTTTATGCATGCAGCTGATGCCATTCATGGCGATTTAGGGAATGTGCTAAAGGATGATATTGTGATCTGCCTTTCTAAAAGCGGGGATACTCCAGAAATAAAATCTTTAGTGCCATTAATTAAGAATTTTGGCAATCCATTAATTGCCATTACTGGAAATCCTAATTCCTTTTTAGGAAGGCATGCAACTTATGTATTAAATACTTATGTAGCAAAAGAAGCTTGTCCGAACAATCTCGCACCAACAAGTAGCACAACAGCTCAACTGGTAATGGGAGATGCTGTAGCCGTTTGTCTTTTGAAAAGCAGAGGTTTTGACAGCACTGACTTTGCTAAATTTCATCCTGGTGGTGCTTTAGGAAAACAATTAACATTAAGGGTGTCTGACATTTATGTTAACAATGAAAAACCAGCAATTTCTGCAAACAGCTCTATAAAAGATGTGATCATTGAAATTTCTTCTAAGCGATTAGGGATTACCGCTATTACCGAAAACAACCAATTAATAGGGGCTGTTACTGATGGTGATTTAAGAAGAATGTTAGAAAACTCCACCAACATTGACAACTTATCGGCTAAAGACATTATGGGCACTTCTCCGAAAACTATTGATGAGCATGAAATGGCCACAGCTGCTTTAAAGCTGATGCAGGATAATAATATTACTCAACTGATTGTAACCAAGGACAAAACGTATTTAGGGGTTATTCATTTACATGATCTATTAAAGGAAGGGATCGTTTAGGAATTTTGATTTTTGGATGATTAATTATGAATTGCTTAGCTAAATAAGAAAAGGAATTTTACGTTTTTTAATGAATTCAACAGTTACAATTTGTGCTTACCTCAGCACCAATAGTCTTTCTGAATCTAATTTTATAAAGATAAAAAGAAGTATGGTAAAGGACCATAACGAGGATCCTCCATAGCTGATAAATGGTAAAGGAATACCAATTACTGGAGCCAAGCCAATGGTCATTCCAATATTAATTAGAAAATGAAAAAATAAGATGGAAGCCACGGCATATCCATAGACTCTACTAAAGATTGAACGTTGTCTTTCGGCCAAAAACAGAATCCTTAGGAACAACGCAATGTAAACACATATCAAAAAGAAAGTTCCTAAGAACCCCCATTCTTCACCTATCGTACAAAAAATAAAATCAGTACTCTGCTCAGGCACAAAATTGAACTTGGTTTGGGTCCCTTCTAAGAAGCCTTTTCCTGTAAATCCTCCAGAACCAATGGCAATTAATGACTGTTTAATGTTCCACCCATTTCCTTGACGCAACTCTCTTAAGCTAAAGCGTTTTACTCCAATATCGTCTCTAATCTCTTGTTTATCTTCTTTGGAGATTCCTTCTCTATCCCGAGCGAGCTTTAGCGCTTGAATCTGCTCAATTAGCTTTTCTTCTTCTCCCAACAACACAGTAATTCGAGTTCTCTGATGCTCTTTTAACACTTTATTAAATGCAAAATCGATACTATAAATATAAGAGCAGGTGATTACAAAAATGACAATCCCGACATAGTGAATCGCTTTATCTCTCATTTCTTTTCTGGTAATCAGATAAACAACTAAAAAAAACAGTGCCCCAGCAATTCCGTAATACAACGTGCTTGAATTCAACTCAAAATGAAAAAAGGCAGAGGTCAACACGGAGAATGCGAGAACACTAATAAAAGCAGTTTTCACATCGTACTTCATTAAACCATAAATAACAATGTAAGCGAAAGCTGCTGTCAAAATGATAGTTACAGGTCCAAAAATCAGTGTTAAAACGAAAACCAGAATCGCCAAAATACCAAACAGCAAAATATTTCCTGAAAGCCCTTCTCGATACAACACAAAAATAAACGCAGCATAAACCAATGTAGAACCTGTATCATTTTGAAGTAATATTAAAACGGCTGGTAAACCAATAATTACGGCAGCCATTACTTTCGTTTTCACATCCTTCATGTTAATGTTTAACGCAGAAAGGTATTTTGCTAAGGCCAAACTGGTAGCGAACTTTGCAAATTCGGAAGGTTGTAACTTAAAACTTCCCAATCGAAACCAAGACCTCGCACCATTTGTTTCTACACCAAAAATAAGGACTCCAATCAATGCAAGTAGAACTAGTCCGTATATAGGAATGGCGAATGATGTAAAAAAATGACTGTCCATTAAGAGAATCAAAAACGCAATCACTAAGGCCAAAACAATCCACATCAATTGTTTTCCATAACGCTGAGTGATATCAAAAATACTGTGATGCTCTTCGTTATAAACTGCCGCATAAATATTTATCCATCCCACAAAAACGAGAATTAAATACAGCAAAATAATTGGCCAATCAATCTTCCCTAGTATGCTTTTATAACTTCTCATTTTTTAGGCTTAACATTTAATAAGTTAGCTTCTAAAATTCTTTTCTCCTTTCTAAGGTTCTTCGTTGAGATGCTATCTGTTAAATACTGCTCCATCATTAAACTGGCAATTGGTGCTGCCCAAGTTCCTCCAAACCCCGCATTCTCTACAAAAACTGCAATAGCTATTTGAGGATTATCTTTTGGTGCAAAAGCAATAAAAACAGAATGATCTTCTCCATGAGGGTTTTCCGCTGTCCCAGTTTTCCCACACACAACAATTTCCTTTACTATTTTAGCTCTTCTTGCTGTTCCCCCAGCCTCATTCACCACCCTATACATCCCGTCAACAATAGGAAGAAAATACTGCCCATCTATTCCTACACTTTCTTTTTTTGTAAATTGAGAAGGAATACTGTCTACCTTATCAATAGTTTTAATAAAATGAGGAACATAATAATAACCTTGATTCGCTATTATTGCTGATAAATTTGCCATTTGTAATGGAATAACCCCCATCTCTCCTTGACCAATACTTAACGAATAAATAGTAGAAGAAGCCCAACGTCCTTCTCCATACCATCTGTTATAAAAACCAACATCCGGAACATAACCACTATTAATCCCTGGCAAATCGGTTGCTAATCGTTTTCCGAAGCCAAATTTTTTAATTTGTTCCGACCAAATACCCAATCCAATTTCACTGTCTTTAAAAATACTCTTGTCTTTTTTTTGTTGAATTAATCGCTTAAAAAGACTGTAGTAATATGGATTACAAGACATTTTTATTGAAGATGATACATTTTGTGCTGAAGGGTGTGGATGACAATGAACCAAACTTTTAATACAAGGAAACCCAGAGTTTTCATTAATCACTCCGGCCTGCATTCCAACCAAAGCTTGTACGGTTTTAAAAATAGAACCTGGAGGGTATCTTGCCATTAATGCTCTATTAAACAATGGCTTCAGTGTATCCTTACTAAGTGCCGGATAATTCTTCCCAACAGCCCTCCCCACCAACATATTTGGATCATAATTGGGTGCAGAAACCAATGCTAAAATCTCTCCTGTTTTTGGCTCAATAGCTACAATGCTTCCTTTTTTATTTTGCATTAACAACTCACCATACTCTTGTAGAACAACATCTAATGTTGTTCGAAGAACAGTCCCCGTAACGGCCATCGTATCTCTTGCTCCATCTTTATAACTCCCTTTTTCTCGGTTATGAACATCTACTAAAACACGTTTTACTCCTCTTGTTCCTCTCAGTAATTCTTCATAGGAATATTCCAATCCACTTTTACCGATATAATCTCCTGATCGATAATAAGGTTTTTTTTTGATCACCGATTGGTTGACCTCTCCGATATATCCTAAGATATGAGCGGCACTATTTCTTGGGTATTTTCTTAAGGTTCTCGTATGTACAAAAAACCCGGGATACTTATACAACTGTTCTTGAATGTTTGCATAAGAAATAGAAGAAATTTCTTTTAAAAATGTAGAAGGTTTATAGCGAGAGTATTTTTTTGCTTTAATCAACTTCTCCACAAAAACTTCTTTTTCAATTTCTAATAAAAGACACAAGTCCAAGGTGTCTAAAGTTTTCACTTGTTTGGGTAAAACCATTAAATCATAAGCTGCTTCGTTGTAAACCAACAACTCGCCATTTCTATCATAAACCAACCCCCTAGCAGGGTATTGAATGACTTCCCTTAACACATTATCATCTGATTCTTCTTTGTATTTATCATCTAACACTTGAACATTAAATAAGCGAACACTAAAAATTAGCCCTATGACTAAAAAGATAATGCCAACAATAAATTTTCTGTTGGATAAATTCATGAAGTGGTCGTGGATTTATAGTTGAACAGCTGAACAATAAAAATTAAGACTAGCGTAAAAATCGTACTCGAAAAGGCTCTCCCAAAAGTGTAGAAGAACTGAGTAATTTTAAACGATTCTAAATAAAACAGAAACAAATGATGAAAAAGTACCAGAATAAAAGCATACAATAAATACCACCTTAACCCCATAAATTGGACATTCGGTTTGGCATTAAAATCATACCCTCCGCGAGGAGCCATTAACTTTAATAAATACGTTCTACAAAAAGCCATAACCACCGATGCTGCGGCATGCATGCCCATCGTACTCGAAAAAGCATCTACAGCGACTCCCAATACAAAACCAAGAATTAACACCAACCAACTTGGGGTTTCAAACGGAAGGGCTAAAATAAAAACGACATACAATAAAGGGACAACATAGCCTCCAAATTCTACATTATTCAGAATCAATCCTTGAAAAAGGACGATAATAATAAATACTCCGGTATATTTTAAAATGCTAAAGATCATTTAACTCTTCTAATTTTTCTTGTTCTGATTTCATTAATGATTTCACAACAAACACATGTGATAAGCTTTTATAATCTACGGACAACTCAATATCAATCGTATAAAAATTACCGCCTTCGGGCAAACTAAAATCTTTCACCCACCCTACAATTACTCCTTCAGGAAATGTAGATGAATATCCGCTTGTAATTACTGTATCTCCTTTGGTCAACTCAACATGATTAGGTATCTCTTTTAATTGTGCTACTCGATAATTACCTAGCTCCCAAACTAGAGAGCCAATGTATCCTGATTTTTTAATTTTGGTACTCACTGCATTTTTCTCGTGCAACACCGACATGATTGAACAAAAGTGTGAAGAAACATTTTTTACGGTTCCAATAACGCCTTGAGCAGAAATAACACCCATGCCAGCTACAATTCCATTTAGCGCCCCTTTATCAATTGTAATGTAATTCTCTCTTTTGTTGGTTGAGTTATTAATCGCTTTGGCAGAAGTATAGCTATATTTTTGTGAATAAATAGTATCCTGAATACTAATATCGTTGGCAAAAAGCTGAACAAAAGAGTTAATTTGAGTCGTTTGCAATCTAGCATTTTGGGCTGCCAACTCTGTATTCACATCCTTTAAATTAAAATATTCATCCACATTATTAACTGTAGCGTATAAATTTCCGATAAAGAAATTAGAAGAATTGAAAAACTTTGAATTTTGATAATTGTTGTGTTTCACTAACAATCCAAAGGATACAAAAAGTAAAAACAGGAAAAGGAGTACTAATGAATTTTTAGATAAAAACCGTATTAAATTCCTCATTACTCAATCCTAAGTTTATTTAGCTTTTGATTAAGAATGGAAGTCTTGCAACATTCTTAAGTGCAATGCCTGTACCTCTGGCAACACATCTTAGTGGATCTTCGGCAATATGAACGGGCAATTTTGTTTTCAAAGAAACACGTCGATCTAAACCTCTTAACATTGATCCTCCACCGGCTAAATACAAGCCTGTTTTATAAATATCTGCAGATAATTCTGGTGGAGTCATCTCTAAAGCGCTCAAAATGGCGTCTTCAATTTTGGCAATTGATTTATCTAAGGCGTGAGCAATTTCAGAATAAGAAACTACAATTTCTTTAGGTGTTCCCGTCATTAAATCTCTTCCTTGAACAGCATAATCATCTGGCGGGTTTTCTAATTCAGTAACTGCAGAACCACACTCAATTTTAATTTGCTCAGCAGAACGCTCCCCAATTAAAAGGTTGTGTTGTCTTCTCATATACTCAACAATATCATTGGTAAAATCATCACCAGCAACACGAATAGATTTGTCACAAACAATTCCTCCCAAAGCAATTACTGCAATTTCTGAAGTACCTCCTCCTATATCAATAATCATATTTCCCATAGGTTCTAACACATCGATACCAATACCGATTGCTGCAGCCATAGGCTCATGAATTAAATAAACTTCTTTACCTCCAGCGTGCTCTGCTGAATCTTTTACGGCTCTTTTCTCTACCTCGGTAATTCCAGAAGGAATACAAATCACCATTTTCAAAGAGGGTGTAAACAATGGCTTTTTGTCACTCATCATTTTAATCATTCCTCTAATCATGTGTTCTGCAGCATCAAAATCTGCAATAACGCCATCTTTTAAAGGTCTAATTGTTTTAATATCTTCATGGGTTTTTCCATGCATTTGCATGGCTTTTGTTCCAACCGCAATTATCTGACCTGACATCCTATCTTTAGCGACAATTGAAGGCTGATCAACTACAACCTTATCGTTATGTATGATAAGGGTGTTGGCAGTACCTAAATCTATTGCAATTTCTTGTGTTAAAAAGTTAAAAAATCCCATCAATATAATTGTTACGGAGTGTGGTTTGAATTTAAGTAAATGTAACGCTTAAAAATTAAGCTAAAATGAACAACAAATTAATTTGATGAACACTAATTTGTTAATCAATTAATGCCTAAAATGACGAATTCCAGTCATCACCATTGCCAACTCATTTGCATCGCAATAATCAATTGACAATTGATCTTTTATAGACCCTCCTGGTTGAACAACTGCAGCAATACCGACATTTTTAGCAATCTCTACGCAATCTGGAAAAGGAAAAAATGCATCTGAAGCCATTACTGCTCCATTTAAGTCAAATCCAAAAGCTTTTGCTTTAACAATTGCTTGGTTTAAGGCATCTACTCTTGAAGTTTGTCCCGTACCACTTGCTAATAATTGCTCTCCTCTAGCAAAAACAATCGTATTGGATTTGGTGTGTTTTACTAATTTATTCGCAAACTCTAAATCATGAACTTGTTCGGCAGTAGGTGCTTTTTTAGTAATGGTTGTAAAATCAGTTGCATTGGCAGTTTTCGCATCTTTATCTTGCTCTAAAACACCATTTAAAATCGTTCTAAATTGTTTTTTAGAGGCCTCAACTGGTTTCTGAACTAAAACAATTCTATTTTTTTTCTGTTTAAGAATGGTTAAAGCCTCAGCTTCATAACCGGGAGCAATAACTACCTCACAAAACAACTTATTAATTTCTGTTGCTGTTGCCACATCAATTGTTTTGTTGGCAATTAAAACCCCTCCGAAAGCAGAAACTGGATCTCCAGCTAAAGCATCCGTCCAAGCTTCTAACAACGTATCTCTTGAGGCTAAGCCACAAGCGTTGTTATGTTTTAAAACGGCAAAAGTTGGTCGACTAGGAAATTCTGCAATTAAGTTAACTGCAGCATCAACATCTAATAAATTGTTGTACGATAATTCTTTACCGTGTAATTTATCAAAAATGGCATCTAAATCCCCATAAAAAGTTCCTTCTTGATGCGGGTTTTCTCCATATCTTAAAGAACGCGATTCGGTAATGCTTTGCTTAAAGAACTTCTCTTCATCGTTATTAAACCAATTAAAAATTGCGGTGTCGTAATGTGAGGAAACATTAAACGCAGATTTTGCCAGAAACTTCCTGTCTTCCAATTCTGAAACGCCTTCTTTTTCGTTCAATAAGTTTAAGGTGTAATCATATTGATCTCTTGAAGAAACAATTAATACATCTTTGTAATTTTTTGCTGCTGCTCTAATTAAAGAAATTCCACCGATATCAATTTTTTCAATAACCTCCTCTTCTGCTGCGCCAGAAGCAACAGTATCTTCAAAAGGATATAAATCCACAATAACTAAATCAATTTCTGGAATTTCAAACTCATCTAATTGAGCTACATCACTGTCTAATTCTCTTCTACTTAAAATTCCTCCAAATATTTTTGGATGTAATGTTTTTACTCTACCGCCCAAAATTGAAGGGTAAGAAGTTAAACTTTCAACTGCTGTTACTGGAAGTCCAAGCTCTTCAATAAAACGTTGAGTTCCTCCAGTAGAATACATGGTTACTCCTAACTCATGTAATCGATTAATAAGTGGTGCTAAGTTGTCTTTATGAAAAACTGAAATCAGTGCGTTTTTAATCTTTTTTTGAGCCATCTTGTTTTGAATTAAAAGTTATAAAGTTGAAGGTTAAAAAAAATTGAGTTGTTCATCCCATTTTCATCCCGTAGCCTATCCATATTTAAGCCTACAATTTTACACCTTTTTAACCCCAGATACGATTCAATAACAACCTATTTCTTTCTTTGTTGATAAGTGGCTAATTTTGTTTATAACATCGTATTGGTGGATGCTGTTTAGCGCTTTGTTAGTAGAGAAAATTCGCCCAAGCACAACCCTGCAAAAACACAAGTATTTTACGATCCCCTACATTAACTCATCTATAGGAACATTACACTTAAAGTAAAAAAGGACTCCAACCAAACGCTCCACACTAAAAACAAAACACTATTTTCGCAGAATGATTATATACAACGTTACCGTAAACATAGAAGAAAGTATTCAAGCTGATTGGATGAACTGGATGAAAACAGTACACATCCCTCAAGTAATGGCAACTGGTTATTTTTCTGAGCACAGAATGGCAAAAGTCCTTTCTACTCAAGAGGGTGAAACGGGACATACTTATGCGATACAATACACGTGTAATTCCATGAAAGATTTAGAGGAGTATCAGGAAAAATGGTCCAATGCTTTACAGGAGGAACACGGAAAACGTTACCAAGGGAAATTTGTGGCTTTTAGAACTTTATTAGAGCTTGTTTAGTTCAGCCTTATTCTTTATTCCTTTTTGAGCACTTTAAATTTTCTCTCTCCAGAATCATTAAAAGGCCCCTCAATCAGTTGATTATTTTTATCCAACAACTGAATACGAACGCTATTTTCAGAAGTTGTTAGTCCTGAGATTTGATAAGCTGCCCATTTATTGATACTAAATTCGACTTCATTAATGAGCACTTTTACCTTGTTTCCATTTTGAGTAATGGAGGTATTGGCCAAATAAAAGTCTAAAATTGGTTCTTGGGTTTCTGCCTGTGGTAAATAATAAAACAAGTGGGGCTGATCCATATCAAACAAACTTTCTACGCCTCCTAAAACAGCACTTTTTAAAACACTTGCTTTATTGGTTTTAATGCCGATGTTGTTTTTATCGGTTAAAAAAGCCAAAAAGACATTATTTCCATTTAAGAATTCTACCTCAACAAGCTCGGATTTAAACTGAGCTAAAGCGTAGTTATTTGCCAGGTAAGCGATGGAGTAATCCTGAACATCTCTCACAGCGAAACTTAACTGGTTTTTTCCAATACTAAATTTTTTAGTCGTTAACTGAATCGCTGCGTCGCTCTGTTTTTGAGGTTTTATTTCTGTTAGCGTTATTCCTTCTTTTTGCAACACAACAACCTCCTCATCAATTACCGGCTCAACAATTTGCACTTGACCTGCTACAACAGCCGTATAAAGTGCTAAAGAATCGGATGTGGAATATTCAGCTTCGGCTATTGAGACTTCGTTTCCGCAAGAGGCAAGAAAAAAAAGAAAAGAAAAGGCGCTAACTGTTTGTACAAATGAGAGGGCTTTACTACGGGACTTTTGCTTTTGCAAAACCTGCTCCGTGTAAACTCTCCTTGCAATGGTGCTAAAGAACATTACTCGAAATTTAAGATGAGTTGATTCTTTTCAACAGTTTCCGTTTTATTTACAGAAATACTTTTGATCACTCCATCTGTTGGAGACTTAATTACATTCTCCATTTTCATTGCTTCCAAAATTAATAAGGTATCGCCTTTTGCAACTTCTTGACCAACTTTTACCGCAATTTCGAGGACCAACCCAGGCATTGGCGCCTTTAAGTCTGCAACCTTTTTATTGACTAAATTGTCCATACCTAAACGGTGTAACAATTCATCGTATTTATCTTTAGCCGCTAAGCTATACTTGATTCCGTCAACCTTAATCAGAAATAACTTTTCTTCAGGTTTCACTGTCAAAACCTCAACATTGTAAGACTTATTGTCTTTAATAATGCTGTAGTTATTCCCCCGATTTTGAATCACATCCCAATCAAAAGAATTTCCATCAATCACTCCAGAATTCAACGATTGATCAATTTCAACATTGAATTCATTTTTAGTTGTTCCAACTATTTTTATCGCACTCATAATTTCCTATAATTTCTTCAAAGATATATAAACGGATTTACATTAAAAAAATACGATTTTTGCACCGGCTATGCTCAACAAGAATCATAAAGATGAAAACATCGCTTTTAACACTTCTGAAACACAATAAATAAACGATTACTATTTTAATAAATGAATTTAAATTTCAAAAAAGTAGGAGAAGGAGAACCTTTAGTCATTTTACATGGCTTGTTTGGCTCTTTAGACAATTGGTTAACATTCGCTAAAAAGTTAGGGGAAGAGTTTGAGGTTTATTTGGTAGACGCAAGAAACCATGGGCAATCTCCTCATAGTGAGGATTTCAACTATGAAGTTATGGCAGATGATTTGTATGAATTTTTAATGCAACACAACATTGTCGATCCAATAGTATTAGGCCATTCTATGGGCGGAAAAACAGCGATGCAGTTTGCAATGAATTACCCAAGCAAATTAACAAAACTGATTGTCGCCGACATTGCACCAAAACCATACCCTGTGCACCATACTGCTATTATTGAAGGCATGCTGTCTTTAAACTTTGAAGTGTTAAAAACTCGAAAAGAAGCAGATGTGCAATTAAGTAAACACATTCATGATGTTTCTACCCGACAATTCATTTTAAAAAATTTGTACTGGGTTGAAAAAGAAAAATTAGCTTGGAGGTTTAACTTAAAAGTGATCGCTAGAGATATTGAGCTGATTGGACAAGGATTACTTCATATTCAAAAATTTGAAAAGCCCACTTTATTTTTAAGGGGCATAAAATCAAATTACATCACTGAAAAAGACTACCCACTAATTTCAGAAATATTCACAGAATCCGCTATAGAATCAATTGATTCTGGACATTGGCTCCATGCTGAAAAACCCGAAGAATTCTTAACCCTAGTAAGGTCTTTCAGCTCTTAACTCTTCCGAAGCATTAAAATTTAATTTGGTGAATTGCAACTAAAGCAAGGAAATCAACGTCTTAATGTGTATAAGTATACAATATTATTTCATACTTGACAACATATTTTGTAACATTGTTGCAAGCTATCACTATTCTTAAATAAGAAGCAATCCTATGAGTCTTAAAAAAAACATTTTACTATTAACGCTAGTTAGTTTATTTGGAATTGGTCAAGCTTTTTCCGCCGATTTCTATTGGGTAGGAAATTCAGGGAATTGGAACGACCCTAGTCATTGGGCAAACACCTCCGGAGGTACTGGAGGCATTGGAATTCCAACGGCAAATGACAACGTTTTTATTGATGTACAATCTTTAAGCAACCAAAGTGAAATTAGCATTATTGACCAGGCAAATTGTAATAATTTTAGCTGGACAAATGGCAAAGAAACATCCCTAAAAGGAAACGTTAACGCCAAATTTATAGTGAATGGATCTTATGCGGTTAACAACACTTTTTTTAATAACTATTACGGAAAAACAACCTTTACTTCAGGTGCCGCAAATACTCCACTTAATTTTGAGCAAAGTGAATTCTTAGGTAATATAGAATTTAATGGCTCTGGATCATGGGATTTAACTTCTGATTTAATCACAACAGATTCAAATTACATCTATTTAAAGGAAGGGGAACTTATTGCACATGATGTGACTATTTTTTCCGGAGGAATTGACGCCACAAGTAACGCTATTAAAACTTTAACCCTTAACAAATCAGTTGTTTACAATCATAAAAAAGCCATTTTCGATTCCCCACAATTCAATCTTATCAATACCAATTCAACGTTTGCCATTAACAATTTCGCAGATGAGGTAAGCATTGGAAATATCTTGAAAAACGACATTACGTATAGTAATTCTGCAAAAAAAACCAATACTTGTGGAACAATACCGTTTACGATTACCACCTTTGTACTTACTAATTTCTTTGGATCAGGTGTTACTTGTCAAGATTCTTGTGATGCAATCATCTACGCAGATGTTACTGGAGGAACTGGAGACTTTACCTACCTATGGCTAGCAGCAGGAACTCCTAGCATTGGCATTGGGGACACTCTATTCAATGCCTGTCAAGGAAACGTTGGGATTCAAATTACTGACAATTTACAAAACATACCATTTGGAGAAACCTGTACAGATTTAGTAAATGTGAGTAATCCTATTGGATTAGCAGTTAATCTTAGTTCGATAGGCATTCCTAAATGTAATGGGGATTGCGATGGTTTTTTAGGAGTTGCCGTTAATTTTGGAACAGCACCCTATCAAATTAGTTGGGCTCAAGTTCCTGACCTAACTTCAAACATCTCTAACTTATGTGGACTTCCAGGTGGTTATGACATTACGGTTACAGACACCAACGGATGTACCGTAACCAAAAATTTTCTGCTTACACAACCTGATCCTATTACATTTACACTAGACAGTACAAATATTACTTGTTTTGGAACTAATAATGGTGATGCAACAGTATCCAGCATAACAGGAGGAAACCCTCCTAACTATACAATATCTTGGAGCACTCCTCCTGGAGGTGCTTCTAACACAATAACAAACCTAGGACCTGATACATACATTGCTACTGTTACCGATGATTCTCTATGTTTTGGAATGGATAGTATAACCATTACTGAAATTCCTCAGATGCAAATTGATACTTCAAGCACCCTCCCTTCTTGTGGAGGAGATGCTGATGGAACAGCAACAGTAACAGTAACTGGTGGTGGTTCTGGACCTTTTACACACAATTGGAGTACTGGATTTAGTGAAACAGTACCTGCATCAACTAGCTCTATAATTAGCGGCTTAACTACGGGGAATTATTGTGATACCATTGTGGACTTTAACGGTTGTGACACCCTCATTTGCTTTACAATAATGGAACCTGATTCGGTTACCACAACCACAACCACAACGGATATTACCTGTGCCGGATTCTGTAACGGAACTGCTACAACGCTTGCTAATGGAGGGACTCTCCCTTACACCTACGCCTGGGATTCAATACCCAATGCGGGTGGATTTACCACTGTTGATTCTATCGTTAACCTTTGTCCAGGAACCTACTTTGTAACCGTTACAGATTCTTTACTTTGTTCTATTTCAGACACGGTGGTTATCATTGAACCGCTTCCACTAATTACGAATCCAAGTTCTACAGACATCACTTGTAATGGTGTAGATAACGGAACGGCTACCGTTAGCCCAACAGGAGGAACAGGAGATCCTTTAGTCGATTTTACTTATTCATGGACTGGTCCTTCATGTGCTCCATGTGCAACACAATCTGTTAGCAGTTTGGCTGCGGGTATATATACAGTAACTGTTACGGATTCTGCTGGCTGTACAACAACATCCAACATTACGATTACGGATCCACTTCCACTTGACTTAGCCATGTCTGCTATTGGCGAAACTTGTGGAGGAAATTGTGATGGATCTGCATTTGTAGATGCCACCGGAGGAACTGGAGATCCTGACATCGATTTTACTTATTCTTGGGCACCAGATCCTACGGCCCCTAATGGACAAGGCACAGATTCTATTTTTAATTTATGTGCAAATACGTATACGGTTACGGTTATGGACTCTAATAATTGTTCCGCTAACAATAATGTAACGATAATTCCTTTACCCTCTATTACTCCCAATTTAGATACAACCGATGTATCATGTAATGGCTTCTGTAATGGTACCGCTACTGTTCAACCAACAGGGAATGGACCGTTTACTGTTTCTTGGGATGGAGCCACGGCCATCAACATTCCGCTTTTGGGGTCCAACACAATTACGGGTCTTTGTGCTGGTGCACATACCGCCCTATTCACGGATTTTAACAATTGTACACTGCTTGTTAATTTCACAATTAACGAACCCCCAGCATTAACAGGAACAACTACTCCAACAGACATTTCCTGTTTTGGATTGTGCGACGGAAATGCAGCTACAGTTGCTGGAGGTGGTTCTGGTGCATTTACTTATGTTTGGGATGGAGTTCCAACTGGATTTACTGGCAGCGGACAAGGTACAGACTCTATTTTTGATTTATGTGCTGGCATTTATTATGTGATGATCACAGACGATTCTTTATGTACAATAAATGACACCGTTGAAATATTTGCTCCTAATCAAATTTTTCCAAACCCAACGAGTACGAATATAAGCTGTAATGGATTAAACGATGCAACTGCCTTTTCCTCTCCAACTGGTGGTTCTGGAACAATTGCTTCAATTGTTTGGAGAACTATTCCAGGCTCAGTTGTTATTCCCGGAAATCCAATAGGTCCTTTAGGGCCAGGACAGTATGAAGTCACCGTTACAGATGTTAATGGCTGTGCCGGTATTGATTCCATAACCATAACTGACCCCACACCTTTAACGGTAAGTGCTAATGCAACGGCTGCCATTTGTGGTGCAGCATGTGATGGTACCGCTTTCGCAACACCTACTGGAGGGACACCCGGAACTACAGGCTTTACTTATGTATGGGATTCTTCACCAACCCAAACTACACAAAATGCTTTGGGTTTATGTGTCGGAGAATATGAAGTAACGGTTACCGATAGCATGGGCTGTACAGCTCAAGATACGACGGCTATAATAGATTCAATTACAATTGTTATAGTCCCTACAATCATAACCATTAGTTGTAATGGCGTTTGTAATGGTGCTGCTCAAATCAACCCTATAGGTGGAACAGCACCTTATACTTTCTTGTGGGATCCTCCTGTAATGCCCAACAATACGGACGTGGCAACAGGTCTTTGCCCAGGATTTGCTGTTGTAACAGTTACAGACTTTTTAGGCTGTGTCACAAAAGATTCTATTGACATGCCAGTTGGGCCTGATGTTCTACTAGCAAATGGTTTTGTCAATCAACAAATTAGTTGTGACAGCCTATGTGATGCAGAAGTTGCTCACAGTCCAACTGGAGGAACTGCACCATACACCTCCATTTGGTCTCCATTAGGAATTGACACCAATAACGTTTGTGCTCCCAATGCCATTATTACCGTAACGGATTATAATGGGTGTATTGCTTCTGACACTTTAATTATTATAAACCCTGATTCAATTGTTGGCAATCAAGTGGTTACTCATGTGGATTGTTTTGGAGACTCTACAGGAAGTATCACGCTTGCTCCAACAGGAGGAACTGGCGGCACGTATATTTACACATGGACTGGACCAGTAATTGGCTCAGGAATTAGCACCACAAATTTACCTGCAGGCACTTATACCATTACAATTAGTGATAGTAATGGCTGTTTTATCATCGTAACTGAAACGATAACTGAAGAATCTCTTTTAAGTGCCATTTCTATTGGAGAAGATATGAGTTGTAATGGCGTTTGTGATGGTATGATGACCGTTATTGTGAATGGAGGAGTGTCACCGTATACCTACTTATGGGTAAACGATCAACCCTTGGTTGCTCCTTTTGATACCCTATCCAACATTTGTCCAACACCAGCAATTAATCTTTCCAACTCTGTAACCATTACGGATGACAGAGGATGTAGCATCCTTCAAAACGTGGTGATAGTAAACCCTGATGTACTTGACGCCGGTGTTACAGGAACAGGGATTCTATGTAATAACGAATGTAATGGAACTGCCCAAATAAACCCTACGGGTGGAACTGCTCCCTATTCTGTTATCTGGTCACCATACCCTGTACCAGCAGATAGCACTCAAATTACGGGGTTGTGTTCTGGGAATTATTTAGCGACAGTAACAGATAATCATGGGTGTATTGACACCATGACTTATACGGTAAATTCATTACTCGTATTAGCAGCAACGGTTGACAGTACTAACGTTAGCTGTAATGGCTCCAATGATGGAACAGCAACGGCTAATATTTCAGGAGGAACACTTCCCTATACAATTTCTTGGACTGGACCTTGTACTCCTTTTGTAACCGACACTAATTTCATCGACAACCTTTGTCCAGGTGTTTATACCATTACGGTTAACGATTTTAATGGTTGTTCTATACAAGAATCTATCAGCATAGAAGAACCTCAACTGCTTACCGACAGTACTTTGGTAATACAAGCAAACTGTGGGATTAGCGATGGTTCTATCTGTCTGTTTCCTAGAGGAGGAACTCAACCTTATAGCCATTCTTGGAGTAACGGAGCTGTTACAAATTGCATCACCAGTTTGCCTGCAGGATCTTATACGGATACCGTTACCGATTTTAACGGTTGTATCGCCATATTTACGATTCCAATAAGTAATCCTAATGGTCCATCAGGGGTAACTACCACAGTAAATGAAGCAACTTGTTTCGGATCCTGCACAGGTTCTATCAATGCCATTGTTATTGGAGGTACACCCAACTTTAATTATAATTGGACTGGACCAGGAGGATTTACAGGAACTGACAGTACTGAAACAGGATTGTGTGAAGGAACATATAACCTTACGATTACGGATTTTATTGGCTGTATTTTTTCCACCAATTTAGTTGTTGGACAAGCCGATAGTATCACAGAGAATCCAACCTTTACAAACACATCATGTAATGGCTTATGTGACGGAACGGCAAGTGTTAGTCCAACAGGAGGTACAGCACCTTACACTTATTTATGGTCTAATAATGGATCTACAGCCGCATCAGTATCTAGTTTATGTACTGGTCCATTAAATGTAATCATAACTGATTTTTATGGATGTGAAAAAATAGTACCTTTTACCATTGATCAGCCTAACGTTTTAACGATTACTTCAGATACTACTCCCCCAACATGTAATACCATATGTGATGGAATAGTAACGGCTAATCCTTTAGGAGGAACCTCCCCTTACACTTACCAATGGAATGATATAGCATCTCAAACAGGACAAACAGCAGTAGGCTTGTGTGAAGGAACATATATGGTAACAGTCACCGATTTTAATGGTTGTGCAGAAAATGATACCGTTACAATTACGGCACCTTCAGTAATCATTTCAAATTTAATAACGACACCATCTACCTGCGGAAATTCCGATGGGTCTGCTGATGTCTGTGGCTCAACAGGAGGGACAGGAATACACACTTATTTATGGACAGATGTTACTGGATTTCCTACCACTTGTAGTGTTACTGGATTAGCAGCCGGTACATATACGCTGCAAATTACAGATGCTAATCTTTGTGCCGAAAATTTCTTGGTTACGATTAGTGACCTGAATGGTCCTGCAGTAACCGTAATCGCAACTAATGCCAGTTGTGATGGACTATGTAATGGTCAAGCTTCTGCAAGTGCAACAGGTGTTGCTACATTATCTTATGAATGGCAAACAGGTGGTCAAACAACTCCTACTATTACTGGATTATGTGCCGGTAATTATACGGTAGAAGTAACCGATGGTAATGGATGTAAAACCACTGAACCAGCTACAATTATTGATAACACAGCAATTACGGCAAGCGTATCAACAGTTAAAACAACTTGTAATGGTGACTGTGACGGGTCTGCATTAGTAACTCCAAGCGGAGGTGTTCCTCCATATAGTTATAATTGGACAGGTGGAAATGCTGCGGGACAAACCATTAATGCTGTTGGTGGTTTATGTACAGGAAGTCATACCGTAACGATTACAGATTTTGTTGGTTGTTCAATAAGTCAAAATGTAATCATAATTGAACCCGACATCTTAACTGTAAGTATTGCAGGAACAGCTGCCAGTTGTAATGGATCATGTAATGGACAAGCAATAGCTAATCCAACAGGAGGAACAGCACCATTTACCTACTCTTGGTCGAATGGATCAACAACCCCTTCAATAACAGCACTTTGTGCAGGAGATTATACCGTAACAATAACAGACTTTAACGGTTGTACCACTCAAAACACCGAAACTATAGGAGAAGGTGTTCCCATAACAGCTTCCATTAACCCTACCCAAACAGCGTGTGGGGACTGTGATGGTGCAATTACAGTTATCCCTGCAGGTGGTTCTGGAGCTCCTTATACTTATTCTTGGGCAATTATAGGAGAAACCAGTGCAACAGTCACCAACTTATGCCCAGGAGCATACGTTGTAAATGTTTCGGATAATTCGGGTTGTACCGAGCAATTTAATCCGCTAATTAACAACATAAATGGCCCAACATTACTCACCTTAGCTGATAGTGTTTCTTGTTTTGGATCTTGTGATGGACTAGCCTATACTTCAATAACTGGAGGAACTCCAACTTATACTTTCCAATGGGATGATCCATTGTTGCAAACGACCGATACTGCGACAGCAATCTGTGCAGGATTATACAATGTTGTTGTTCAGGACGGACTTGGATGTGTCACCGTGGATACCATCTCAGTTCTTGAACCTCAAGAAATTATGGCGAACATTACAGCTACTGATCCAAGTTGTCCTTTATTTTGTGATGGAACAGCAACGGCTAATCCTACAGGCGGAATAGGCACCGTTGATATTCTTTGGGGACCAAATGCTGCGAACCAGACAACACTTACCGCTACAGGATTATGTGCTGGACAATACTTTGTTACCCTTACAGATGATAATGGCTGTAGTCAGCTGGATAGCATCACCCTTTCTGATCCAACAGTAATTTCAATTACAGCAAGTTCTTCATCACCTACTTGTTTTGGAGATTGTGATGGAACGGCAATAGCCAATGCATCTGGAGGAACACCAGGCTATCTATATACCTGGAATACAACTCCCCCAGAAAACAATGCGTTAATTGGAGGGCTTTGTGCTACTGTTCCAGCCTTTATCACTGTTACCGTAACAGACAATAATGGATGTGAGGCTTTAGACAGTGTTCAAATCACTAATCCTGCTGTGCTTTCAGCAACGTATACAGCTGTAAACCCAACTTGTAATGGAGATCTTAATGGCAGCATTACGATGAATCCAACAGGAGGTGTAATGCCTTACACTTATACTTGGGACAATGGATTAACTACGGCATCAATTACTAACCTTGGTGCAGGAACATATATCGTTTTAATCGTAGATTTTAACAACTGTGCGATTAATGATACCATCAGCTTAACGGATAGCATCTTAGATCCATCCATCAATCTTACAACGCCTGTTTGTGGCGTTCCTAATGGATCAATAACATCTGCTCCAGTTGGAGTTGGGCCATTTGATTTTGTTTGGACAAACGTAGCAACACCTACTCCAGTGTTACAAACCGATTTAAATGAAGTGAACTCCACGATTAACGGATTACCTGCAGGAACTTACAACTTACAACTAACCGATCAGTTTTCTGGATGTACGACAAACCACCTGGTAATTTTAGACAATACAAGCGCGCCTAACTTAGTGCTAAGTTCAACCAATGAATCTTGTCTCAATAATTGTGATGGTACTGCAACAGTAGTTGCTACAGGAGGGATTCTACCCTACACCTACAGTTGGACACCTGCTGTAATTCCTACAGATACACTTGCTACAACTACTGACTTATGTGGCGGATTGTATACGGTTATCGTTACAGACAGTAATAGTTGTGTTTCTTCAGATACAATAACTGTTAATACCTCCGTGGTAACCTTAACCCTTACAAGCGTAATTCCTGAAACTTGTTTTGAAGATTGTGATGGTAGTGCTACTGTTATTGCTACTGGTGGATCGCCAAATTACAATTACTCTTGGAATCCAACAGGTCAAGTTAATGAACAAGCTACAGGACTTTGTGAAGGAACTTATGTAGCAATAGTAACAGATAACGCCAACTGTAAAGATTCTATTAGTACAACAATAGTTGGACCGGATGAATTAATAGTGGTTGCTACTGTAAACAGTCCAATTAGTTGTAATGGAGAAAGTGATGGAAACCTAATTGCTACGGTTACAGGGGGCAATGCTAACTATCTTTACTCCTGGAATACAAACCCTTCACAAACCACACAAATTGCAACAAATTTAAGTGCAGGAACCTACATCGTAACTGTTGTAGATGATGAAGGATGTACTGCAATGGATACGATTCTACTCACTGAACCGGATTCTGTACTAGCTAACCCAACTATAATAGCTCCTGCATGTGGTGTTTGTGATGGAAGTATTGAATTAGCTCCAACAGGGGGGTCTGGTGATTATACTTATGCTTGGGACAATGGATTAACTTCGGCATTAATTACAAACCTTTGTGCTGGAGGATATCCGGTAACCATAACAGATCAAGTAACAGGTTGTAGCATAGACTTTACTTACGCATTAAGTAATACAACTGGTCCAGACCCAAACACAACAATTACTCAACCAACTTGCAACGGGGATTGTAACGGTCAAATCGTTTCCAATCCGATTGGTACAGCTCCTCCCTATACTTTTGCATGGACACCAAGTGGAACAACAGACTCTATTACGGGGCTTTGTGCTGGCACTTATGAGGTCATTGTAACCGATACCAATGGATGTGTTGGTATCGCTATTGATGAGGTAATAGACCCAGATGTCTTGCTCGCTAATTTAACGGCTACCGATATAAATTGTTATGCCGATTGTGACGGAACTGTAACAGCAAATACAACTGGAGGAACCTATGATTATAACTACAGTTGGACATCTGTTCCTACAGGAACGTACCCATTAGACAGTAATTTAACGGCACTATGTCCTGGAACATATATCGTAACCATAACCGATATAAATACTTGTATTGTTATTGACAGTGTGAGCATTAGTGAGCCTACTGCTATTACATCAATTGCAACGCAAATTGATGCAAGTTGTAGCTCCAACTGTGATGGATCTGCTACAATTACTCCATCAGGAGGAACTGGATCCTACACTTTCCAATGGAATGGCGATACATCAACCGGGCAAGGAAACTCCTTGAACAACTTATGTGTGGGCTTAACAGTAATAGAAATTTTTGATCAACAAGGATGTAGTATCATGGATTCAGTACTCATTACTGCAATCGATTCTGTGTATGCCAATGCGGGAATAGACACCAGCTATTGTATAGGAACTCCAATTTCTTTAAATGGTATGCCTGGTGCAGATTTCACCAATGTGGAATGGTTTGAAATTCCGAGTATGACTTCTTTAGGAATAACAGACACGATCGTGGTTACACCAACAGTTATCGGTACAGTATGTTATGCTTTTCAAGTCTCAGGAACATGTACGATCAGTGATACTGTTTGTTTTACCGTTGAAGATTTACCAAATGTAAATGCAGGACCAGATGTTTCTATATTTGAAAATGGAAATGGACAGTTAAACGGTACTGGTGGTGTCACCTATAACTGGACACCAACTACAGGGTTAAATGATTCTACAATTGCCGACCCTATCGCCACGCCATTAATTACAACGACATACATTATGACTACAACTTCTGCAAACGGTTGTTCTGCAAGCGATACGGTTATTGTTATCGTATTACCAATGATTACGTATGCTGATGGAATTACACCAAATGCTGATGGGACTAACGATGTTTGGATAATTGATTATATCGAACAATATCCAGACAATGTAGTTGAAATTTACAATAGATGGGGAGAGCTACTTTTCCATGCTGATGGATATCAACAGAATTGGGACGGAACTTATAATGGAGAAAAACTACCTATAGGAACCTACTATTTCATCATCGATTTAAATGATGAGAAAATAGAACCTGTTACTGGTCCTATAACAATTTTAAGGTAACTATGAAAAAACTAATTATAATAAGCTTTATTTTTTGCGGGAGTAGTTTGTTTGCACAACAGCTGCCTCATTTTAGTCAATATTATTTAAATGACTTTTTAATTAATCCTGCTGTTGCTGGTACTCGGAATTACTTTGAAGGAGTATCAACACATCGTTATCAATGGGAAGGAATAGTTGATGCTCCGCGAACGTATACCCTAAGTGTAAATGGCCCTCTGAAAAATGAGAAAATGGGACTCGGAGGCTACCTGTTTACAGACATTGTTGGTCCAACAAGAAGAACAGGGTTTAGCCTTGCTTATGCTTACCATTTAAAAATTAATGATGCACTAAAAGTTTCTTTAGGTGTAAATGCAGGCTTACTTCAATTTATGATTGATGGTTCAAAAATCTCATTAAGAGATCAAACCGATGTTATTCTATTGAATGGTGTTCAATCTCAATTAGTGCCAGACGCAGGTTTTGGATTCTACGTTTATACTAAAAAATATCACCTTGGATTTTCTGCTCCTCAACTTTTAAATACTAAAATTGATCTCGCTGAAACAAGTAATTTAACCGAAGGAAGATTACTTTCACATTTCTATTTAACGGGGAGTTATAAATTCCATGTAACAGAACACTTTGTTGTTGAACCCATCGCATTTCTAAAATATGTAAGCCCAGTTCCTCTTCAGTATGAGGGCACAATGAAACTAACCTACAAAGAAAGATATTGGGTTTCTGCTACTTACCGAGACAAAGATGCAATCACCGCTTCATTAGGTTTTTTATTCCACGACAGTTTTACGATAGCGTATGCGCATGATTTTACAACTTCTAATTTAAAAAAATACAGTGACGGGACTCATGAACTAATGATTGCCGCAAGGTTTTTCAAAAGAAAAAAGAAAGAAGAATCAGCGCCAACAACAGAGTAAACCGATTAAAAGAAAGCTCTCACCTGAACACCTCCAGTATGAATTACTGGGGTTTCTTCTGACATTCTTCCATTGTAATTAATGTTTAACTGCATGTGTTTTGAAATGTTTCGTTGATAGGTCATTTCCCATGTCATATTTGAACCTGGTTGTAAGCCTTCTAGCATTTCATAAGTTAACGAAGCGTTATTTGAACTTTTATAATCATTATTAATAGAGGTTAAACTTGCTCTAAAACTTCCTTTAGAAGCCACATTATATCTTAATTCTACCCCTCCCTTTTGAGCGATCAAGGCTTCTCCACCATACAAATCGGCATTTGTTTTTTCTTGATAGTTATAAAAGAAACTTATTCTAAATGTAGAGGAGGGTTGAATCGTGAATTTAGGCTCCGCTTCAATTAAATCAATTTCAAAATTTCGATTTGAAAAGAAAGCGGAGACACTGGATTTTAATCCATTAGCTGTTAATAAAGATAAGGTATATATTCTAGTGATGTTCCACCGTGATTTTAAGGCCCTATTCAAATTTTTACGCGACTCTACACCGTTGGTCAATAAAGAACGATCTCTATTGTCTTGAAAGGTAAATTGAGTACCAAACTTCGTTCCTGTTCTATTGAAATAGATGGTATTTAAAAACCCATAGGTTAAGGTAACCAAACTAGTATCTTCAACATCCCCAATAAAAGGGTTATAATAATCCTCTTTATCAGACACCTTTCTGCTTATCCTATAATTGGTTCGATTAGAGAAACGAGCAATCCATTTTTTTAGTCCTTTTTCGTTCCCCCATTTAGACTCAGGGCGTAAAAATATTCCTTGATTAAACTGATTGGTAAAGGTTCTTACATAGTCATTTGTGGGGGTAAATACTTTAATAAAAGTGGCTTGATCTTGAAACATTGCAATTTCAAATTCATTTAAATCTTTTACACCATTTCCGTTTAAATCGGCAAGATAAGCATGAGTTCCTTGCCCGGGCTGAACCTCTACATAAGCAAATTCTTTTTTAACTTCTAAACCAGATCCTACCTCATAATAAGTGTTTGACGCAATGGTTCCTTTTAAAATTTTAGCTACGTATTCAACCCTGGCTAAAATATTTTCTTCGGGAGCTAACAAAGATAGATGGGTGGATAAAATAGCTAATTTTCGGTAAGTTAATTTACTTCTAAACTTGTGGTTTCTATTCTTTAATAAATCCATTGAAAAAGTAATGTCTTCGGCAAAAGTAGTGGCAGCAAAATCTGTTCCTAAAGGTGCTTGATCTGCTCGTTGTTTATAGCTGAGCAAAAACTTATTAATCGTGGTATCGGCATTCTGAATAAAAGCACTCCAAGAATTAAATTCAAAACTACTCGCAGATAACGAGTCGGATAGCTGATTGATAAAAAATTGATTTCTTTCAGTCTCTTCTTCTACACCCAACACCAACCACTTTATGTCTTTGGTCAGCATCATTTTATGCTTAACAAACTTCGTATTGTTGATGCCTTTTGTTGTTAAGTAACTGACATCCCCATTAAGAGTAAATCCTTTTAAATGATAGACAGCAACTAAAGAATTCTTAAGTCCATCATATTCTCCTTGATTTTTTAAAACACTTAATCCAAAAGAAACATCTCCTTTGTTCTTTTTTTCCAACCCTAGGAATGCGTTAAATACATGTCGATCAGACACAAAATTAAGATTAGAGACATTCCAATTTCTTTCAAATTCTACAGCTCTAAATCGCTCAATGGCGGTAAAATAGCTATCTATAAATTCATAAGCAGTACCTACTTTAAATTTTAAAGGTAATTTGTCCTTGTTTAAGTTGATTTTATGCTGTGTGTTCAATTTAAAAGCATAGCCAATGTTATCAGATTTATCCTTGGTAGAAAAAGTATTAATATCGTTATTTGACACTCCTCCTTCCCAAGAGATAAAGGATTCTTTAGAAAAATCATATTGCCCACCAAATGTTGCCATTTGTTTTGTTTTAGGCGTAATTAATAAAACTACAGGTTCATAATCCCCTTGCATAACTCCTCCAATAGGAGCAATCCATTCATAAACTTTACCATTGGCCGAACTTTGTAGCTGATAGTAATTCCCTTTGTTGGCTCCTAAATAAGAAAACCCTAACTGATAAATGGCACTGTCTTCATTCGTTGAATAGACATAAACAGGACTATATCCTAAAGTATCCCTCAACTTATACAACACGAGGTTATCAGAAAAATCTACAGCGGTTACATTTGAAACTACAGCATGTTGCAAACTATCTCCGATGTCAAATAAAAGCAATTTATCGGTATCCGTTAAATCTTGTTGTAAAGGTTGATTTTTAGAATCTTGCTCTGTATATACATTCACATTTAAGGTTAGTTTTTTAGATTTAAAATCAGTTCCAAAATGGACTAAAGATCGGGCATAATTTTTATCAGAATATTGAAACTCGGAGACAATCCTAGAGTCTTTAGTAATTAGCTTATTGGTAGTAAAGATTAATTCAGCCGTATTGTAATCAATAATGTAGTCAAAATCATTTCCTCGAGTCATTAATTTTCCATCTACATATATCTTTTCAGTTCCAGACAGCACTACAATAAACAATTCATTTTCAGCACCCGTTAGGCGATAGGGACCTTGATTACCTTCGATTCCTTGAATTTTATTTCGCGCAAATTTCCCTTTAGATAGTGCTGCACTAACAATTGGTCTAAGGGTATTGAATTCATTATTTTTCTGAGTTTTCAGTTTCAACTCAAAACTCCCCCCCTTTACTTTTTTATTAAAATTCATAAAATAACTTTTAGGCCTTTCTAAATAAAAATCACCTGCAGTCAATTTCCAAGAATCACTAAACAATTGAACAAATACGCGATCAAAATCTTGTATTTGTTGAGTGTTTCCTTCCGCTTGAATAGGAATGTTATCGTCTGATATACTCGCAGAGATATTAATTTCATCACTAATCTTTCCTGATAACTGAAGATTTAAACTCGAATTCACTGCTAAATCTTGATTGTTACCAAACACTACACCTCTTGATATACTTCCACTTTTATTTAAACCATTTAAGTAAAACAAATCCTCTTTTTGAGTTGAATATTGAAATAGGAAAGGGTTTTTCGACAGGTTATTGGTCTCATGGATTACTGCTTTTTTATGAGCGTACTCCTTAGTAAAAGAATATGGTAGGGACCTAAATGTACAAAAAACCTTTTGCCCTAAAAGCGTTTTATTCTTAACGATGAACAAGCCTTTACTATAATTGATCTCGTAATCATTTTCATTCAGCACACTTGCATTTAAAAGAATAATTTCTGAATTCGGAACAAGACTTAAACTATCCATTAAAAGGGTGTCTTTAGTTAAAGAAAGTTCCAATTGCTTAATATTAGAAACAGCTTGGGCTGCCAATTTTTGAAAAAAACTGGTGAAAACAATTAATATGACGAATAAAAATTTCTTCAACTTAATAAGCATAGACGATCAACCCACAAAGATACAATTTGTGAGAAAGCAATAGGAGAACTCTTTAATCTGAAATTTATTGAGGTACTAAACCAAACATATTAACGGTAAATAAAAAATAAACGTATAAAATCCTACTTTAAATAACTTTACTCCAAATTATGTGATGTAATTGTTACATTTGCCAATACGTTATAAATTTACCCTGAAATATGAAAAAAACAATCTTTTTATTAATTGGAGCCTTAATTATCTTATCAAGTTGCGGAGATAATAAACCCAGTACAGAGATAAACACCCCAATTGCGAAAGGCGATGTAAAATATGGCGGTGTTTTTAAAATGAATGAATCTGAAGATTTTAAAAGTTTATACCCATTAAATATAACAATGGCTATAGAAAACAGAATTGCTAGCCAATTTTATGAGGGTCTCGTTAAATTCAACCAAGAAGATTTAGCAATAGTACCGTCGTTAGCCGAAAGCTGGGAAGTAAATGAGGATGCAACTTCATACACCTTTCACATTGCTAAAGGGGTTAAGTTTCATGACAACAAATGCTTTAAAGGAGGTAAAGGCCGTGAATTAACTGCCGCAGATTTCAAATATTGTTTCGATAAGATCTGTGTTCCTGATCCTGCGAACCAAATGTATTGGTTATTTAAAGATAAAGTTAAAGGAGCTAAAGAATATCATGAATCTGTAAACAACAAACAACCTTTAGCAGGTGGTGTTTCTGGAATTACAGTGATAGATGATTATACCTTAAAAATTGATTTAAATTATTCATTTGCTGGATTCTTAAATCTTGTGGCACATAATGCAACATTTATTTACCCAAAAGAAGCTTACGAAACTTACGGGCTAGAAATGAGAATTAACGGCATAGGTACGGGTCCATTTATGGTTAAAAAAATCAAAGAATCTGAAACTGTAATCTTAGTTAGAAACCCTAATTATTGGAAAAAGGATGAGCATGGAAATCAATTGCCTTATTTAGATGGTCTTAAATACTCCTTTAATAAGGAGAAAAAAGCAGAGCTATTAGAATTTAAAAAAGGAAACTTAGATTTAGTTTATCGTTTACCTTTAGAAATGATTAGTGATGTTGTTGGTGAATTAGAAGAAGCTAAGAGAGGCGGGAATAGACCTTACATCATGCAAGTTGTCCCTGCGCTAAGTGTTTATTATTTAGGATTTCAAAATCAATTACCCCCTTTCGACAACATTGATGTGAGAAAGGCTTTTAATTATGCAATTGATAGAGAATCTATTGTTACTTACACCCTTCAAGGAGAAGGAAGACCAGCTCTTCACGGAATTGTACCTCCTTTTAAAGGATACAACTACGAAAAAACAAAAGGATATGCATTTGATTTGGACAAAGCTTCGAAGCATATGGCT
>JAWUVT010000093.1:0-64176 GCA_034112225.1 Flavobacteriales bacterium
CTGTTTTTATTAAAAGATTTTGGAGTGTTACCTTATAATTCTTTAACGAATTATATCATGTTGATCGCCTCTACTTTTGAGATCACATTACTTTCCTTTGCTTTAGGAGATAAAATTAACACCTATAAAAAAGAGCGACTAGCAGCAGTATTGGAGAAAGAACAATTGTTAACCGAGCAGAACGTGATGTTGGAAAGAAAGGTGAAAAACAGAACAGAAGAATTAAATACTACCTTAAATGAGTTGAAATCGACACAAAGTCAATTGGTTCAATCAGAAAAGATGGCCTCTATAGGTTTGCTTACTGCTGGAATAGCGCATGAGATCAATAATCCATTAAACTATATGTTGCAAAATGTGGAGATACTCAAAGAAGATATGGTTGATGTGAAGGGTTTAATCGCTCAATATGAGGAGGTCAATGCGTCGAATGTCCAACAAAAAATAGCCGCTATAGGGCACTTCAAAAAGAAGATACAATTAGAAAGTATCTACCAAGAAATTGATCGTTCATTGGCAGATATAGCAGATGGAATCCATAGAACCGAAACGATAACTCAAGGCTTAAAAACTTTTTCTAGGTTAGATGAGTCTAACTATAAAGAAACCAACATAGAAGAAAATATTGACAATACACTCCAATTTATAAAACATGAATTAACTAAAAATAAAATTCTTATTAAGAAGGTTTACGGTGAAACTCGAAATGTAGGATGTAACCCTGGAAAGTTAAATCAAGTATTTATGAATCTATTCATCAATGCGATTTATGCAATTAAAGCTAGAGCAGATAAAACCATACCAGGACAGCTTGAGGTAAAAACGGAAATAGTAGGTGCTAAATTCGTTATTTCTGTTAAAGATAATGGATGTGGGATGTCTGAAAAGACCAAAAGTAAGCTATTTGATCCTTTTTATACCACCAAGGATGTTGGAGAGGGAACAGGCTTAGGGATGTCTATCGTTCATGGAATTATTTTAGACCATAAAGGAAGTATACACGTAGAATCTATCTTAAACAAGGGAAGTAAGATAAGTATTCATTTGCCCCTTAATTAATAAAGTAATAAGAATAAATACCTACTACCTTTGGATTAACTTACCCCTTTTTTTTTCTGCTGGAGTTGATACTGAACTTGCCGAAGTAAACCCGAGTTGAAATAGTGGAGCTACACAGCAACCCTTAAATCGTTAATTAATAGAAATTTCTAGCGGAAAAGACATGCAATATCGAATTCGTTTTTTCTCAAGATTGGTAATCACTAGGTTGCCCTGATAAGAATCAATTTCTGCGTGAAGATGATTGACTTCTAATTCACTTAATGCTATTTTTTTTCCTTCTAGTTCCAACATCAAATGCTCCTCGGCGACCTTTATTGTCAGCTTAATCTCTTCAGTTTTTTTTAGATAATTTAACGTTTCTTTTGTTTTTTTGAAAATAATGATCGTTAAATGTTTATTTAAAGTGGATAATTCTCCGTCGATAATTAGATGACAATCAATAAGATGAGTTGTTTTTATTTTTTCACACAAACTTTCAAAAGTACCTTTTGTATCCAGAAGCAGTGATCTCGGCATCAATTTAAAACACATGTTCCTAAGCTCATGTATTGTGTTATCAATAGCTTCCTTTGTAGAGGTTAGCATTTCTTTGGACTCTTCGGATTTATTTCCGGCAGAAAGAATGTTAATGTAAAGCTTTATTGCAGATAAATTTTGTGCTGTATTTTCATGTAATGTGTAAGAAATTTGTTCATGTTCTTGCTCTTGCTTCACTATAATGTTTCTTAATAACGATCTTGTCACTTCTTTATAATTAGAAATATTTCTTACGGATACTTGATATCCAATTACTTTATTTTAATCAATATTTATTTGTTTTAATGAGATTAAGCATTCAACGGATTTATTGTCATCGGTTTGCAGTTTGATTTCTATATTTTCTAATTGCTCACCGCTTTTTAAGCGTGCAATTAATTTTGGTTGAAGAACATTTTTTTCAAAAATATCGGTGTATAATTTATTAATGACTTGATTTCTAGATGTAGAGAGTAATTTTAAAAAAGGAGAATTAGCATCAATTATTTCACCTGACTTACTCACCAAAAAAATGGGGTCACTAGAATTAGTAAACACTTCTTTGTATTTATAAAAATCATCTCGTTGATTTTTTCTGAAACAGTAAACGGTATAAGCTTCCTTAATAACTTTCATTATGGACTCTTTCTGATAGGGCTTGTGAATGTATTTGTAGATATTTCCTTCATTAATCGCATCAATTAGATCGTTAATGTCTGTATAGGCAGTAATGAGTATTTTTATACTATAGATATCTTCGGGGAGTTTGGTGAAAAATTCTACACCTGTCATATCGGGCATTCGTTGATCTACCAATAAGATATGAAAATGATTGTGTTGAATTAGCTTTAACCCTGCTTGTGCAGAAGTAGTAATTTGTATTTCATAATGGTTTCGATAAATCCGATGAAAAGCACGTAAATTAGCTTGGTCATCATCAATATAAAGTATTTTAATTTTTTCAGACATGAGAGTATTTTATTTTCTTTCGACTAAATTTAGTGTAATTTTTCCCCTCACACAAAAAAAAAACTATAGAACATAAGGGTAACGTATTGCAAGGTAGCAGGTTACTTTTTTTTGTTTTTAGAATGCTTATGAAGTAGTCCCGAAATAGATCTAGGCAGCGTAAATTTCTCAGGACGAGCACTCATAAATGAAAAGCGAATGCTGCGTTATTACTAGGTAACTGCTTGGTTTTGTTGATCGCTACGTTTTTTTTGTAGTGTAAAAGTTTAAAAAAGGCCATTAACTCTAGTAAAAGAGGAAGCGACTTAATTTGTTTACATTGAGTTGTTTTACGTTTGGGATTGTGTTGAAAAGTTTTGTAGTAAACAGAAAAAAGTTGACGATTGTGTTTCGTCCATAAGATAGAGAGGCGCTCATTTATTGAAAATACGAAGTTGTTATTGCCAGAAATATAGATTTATTAGGCTACTATTTTTTACAAAAACGAAACCCCACAACCTTTTATGTTGAGCCAAGGGTTGTTCCGCAGTATTTTCTTTTTTTGATAAACTTGTTGAGTGCAGTATTTAGGATTGTGGAATAGACAGAAAAAAAGTTACTATAACAAATGGTTTAAATCACTTTTTTCAATAGGGTATGCGTTAAAAGTTCCAGTAGCTTTTGCTATCATTTGATTGTTTTGATTTATAATTTCACCAGCGGCAAAGATGATTCGGTTTCCTTTTTTATCAACACTTCCATTTCCGGTAAGAGTGTCTCCTAAAAATGCGGGGTTGAAGTAGCTAATTTTAAACTCTACAGTACTCACAAGTTTATTTTCTTTAGCTACAGCACTTAAACTTGCCACTCCTAATATGGCATCCATCATAGCGGCAAGCATCCCTCCATGAATTGCGGTTGGTGTGGCTAAATGTTTGGGTAAAACTTTCATTTCGTAAGTAATTTTACCGGGTTCGATAAGTGTTAATTTTAATTGATTCTCCTTGCCGAATTGGTTAACTTGCTGATATAGATCAATAATTTTTTTCACGATTATAATTGTTCAATAGCTCCAGCTCCACGAATACTTTTTGTAACTTTTGGAGCACCTTTGTAGTTTACACTCCCTGCTCCAGAGATAGAAATGTCAAGTGTTTTTTTAGCAAAAACAGTAGCAGACCCTGCGCCAGAAATAGTAATGGTAGTATTTCTAGTTTTTAATTTTAGGGCATCAAGTTCGCCAGCACCTGAAAGTGCTACATCAAAATTATCAACCTTTCCAATAAGAGTAGTTTCGCTAGCTCCACTCATCTTCAAGGTTAAATTTTCTAGCTCAACATCTAACTCAATATCAGCAGCACCATTGACTTCAATTTCTAAATTTTCACTCGTAAAAGAACCTTTATTACTCAATTTAATGGCTCCAGAAGCATCAATTTTTTTGAGGTTAACCGCAGTAATGTAGAGTATTAGTGACTCAGAATTTCCGATAGGGTGAGTACTGGTAATCCATAAAGTATTGTTGATGACTTTGGTCTCAATTAATTCTAATAAATTTTCATCCGCTTCAATTTCTACTCTTTCTTGAGTTCCATTATTCAGAAAGACTTCATAAGTTCCTGAGATTGAAATTTTATTAAACGAAGAAACAGTTCTTTTCTCGGAGACAACATCTCCATTGCCATCAATAGAATCTACACAAGAATTTAATGTGAAAGTGATAACTAATCCTAAAAATATTTGTTTAATTTTCATCGTACAGATTTCAGCTTACAAAACTAATGAATCTGGTGATGTAACAAAAACTAATTAACTCCATTTAAAACTGAAAAGACGATGCTGATTACAAAACACTTTAAGATCCCATTTTTATGCCTATTCATTGCGCTGTTTTCTGCTTGTAATACCGACGAATTAGAAAATAAGATCGCTGAATTAGAAGCCGATAAAATGGAGTCTAACCAAGCGGTAAATGCGAAGGAGGAGCTAATTGAGGATTTGATTGGATCCTTGAATGAGATCGAGAGTAATCTTGCTACAATTAAAGAAAAAGAAGATCTGATTACTTCAAATTTCGATAAGGGCAACATCGAAATGAATAACAATATGAAAGATCAAATAATGGGTGACATTGATTTGATTAATAATTTGTTAGTAGCCAATAGAGAGAAAATGGCCACGTTAAATTCTAAATTAAAGCGTTCTGAAAAAGCCTCTGACCTAAAAATAAAAGGATTAGAAAGTCTGATGGAAACATTGGCGATTAGAATGCAACAAAAGGATGGAGAAATTTCCGCATTGCATATTCAACTGGCGGAAGCGAATAATCAATTGATGGTGTTGTTTCAAGAATATAACCTTAGGATTGAGGAATTAGGAAAACAAGAAGAGAAATTAAATGCTGCTTATTACTGTTATGGATCCTCTAAAGAGTTAAAAGAACAGGGTGTTATTTCTAAAAAAGGAGGATTTATAGGAATAGGCAAAACTGCTCAGCTGTCCGAAGATTTCAATAAAAAATACTTTACAAAAATTGACATTAGTATGACAAATCATATTGATTTGAGGAGTGAAAAAGTTAAAGTATTAACCAATCATCCATCGACTTCCTATCAAATAGAAGGGGAAGAAGGGCGTGCTGAAAAATTGGTCATCTTAGATTCCGATGCTTTTTGGTCATCCACTAAGTTTTTAGTAGTGGTGGTAGATTAACTAGTTTTTCGCCAAATCGATTTTTAGTCATCATGATCCGTTTGTACTACTTTTTAGTAGGATTTATTTTTCGTTAACAATCATTAGGTTCATATGTAATCATTTTGTTCAGCTTTAAAGTTATACATCGGACTTAATTTTGGGTTCAAAAAACACAGGTAAAGATGAGGAAAGTTATTTTAGTGATGGCAACTATAATTGTTGCTGTATGTAGTGCAAATGCTCAAGTTGAGCCTCGTGCTATTGGGTTAAGGTTTGGTGGTGGTAATTTCGGTAGTGGAGCAGAAATTAACTATTTACACGGTATTGGTGAGTCAAACAGAGCCGAAATAGGTTTAGGAATTAATTCTTTTGAAGGGGGTAGTTATTTGAATGTTGCGGGAATTTACCAGTGGGTATTTTCTTTAGAAGAAGGGTTCAGTTGGTATGCAGGTCCTGGAGCGCAGTTATTATTAGTGAGCAATTCTTCTGCGGTATTTTTGGGTGGAGAAGTTGGGGTAGATTACAACTTTAAACCAAATTTAGAGATTCCTTTGAGGGTAGCATTGGATACTAGGCCTATGTTCAACTTAGGTGAAGGTTCTGGCATAGGGTGGGGAATAAGATTGTCTGCTCATTATACTTTTTAATTCCTCCAATTTCTCGAAGTGCTGATTTGACAAGGTTTTATTCCATCAACTAGTTGAATAAAAAAAAGCGATTTGAATTTTCAAATCGCTTTTTTTTATGAGTTGATAATTTCTATTTTTTAAATAGATATCTTGTAATAAATATTCCAGCATTGTCTTTATAACCAGCACTTTCTACTCCAGAAGAAACGGAATGAACTTCCCATCCATCTTGAGCCATTGAATTAATCATAGATGTAATTAAGGCATCATTAGAAGCAATGTTTTGAAAATTTAAACCTACACCACTGTAAAAGTTTAAAAGTTTAGTTTCTCTCATGCCTTCAATTTTAGCATTTCTACGTTTTACTTTGGCTTGTTTTTCGCCATCTTTACCTTCCGTTCTTTCGGTTGTAAATTGTTCGTATTCCACTTTTGTGGTCGCCTCAATAATTCTAGACCTTCCCAAACCCATTGGTACAATAGATTCAACAACGGTTACTACTTTGTACTCTACTTGAGCTTTTGTTTCTGTGAAACAAGCCCCAATAATAGCTACTGCTAGGATGATTTTTTTCATGCTATATTTTTTTAGTTTTAATAGGCACCTCTGTCTATTTAATTTTAACACTAAATTAAACTTTAATCAGGTATTTAGAAAATATTTTAAATTTAGAGATTTACTGTCTAGCTAATTTTTTAGCCATTTTAGCCATAGATTTTGAAATTTTAGCTTCCATATCTGCCAATAATCTTTCTGAGGCATCATACACCATTGGTTTTAATTTTTCGGGATCTAGCACTAGACCTCCAATTGCCATAACTCCTTTTTTAGAACTTGCACGTTCTTTCAATTTAAAAATTCTTTTCCCTTCTTTATTAAACATTTTGATGTTACAATAAGCATAAACTTTTTTACTTGACATCCCCATTGCTCCACCGCCATCATAAAGATTATAACTGATGTAGGCAATCATTACGGCATCCACATCTGGAAAAATTTCAAAACACTTTGCAATTGCTTTTTTATCATTAACAATTCCAAAAGCAGCTAGATTTTTATAACCTTCAGCGGGGATGTAAGGGTTGATTAAGTGATGTGATTTTTTTTCTTCAGAATCTGTCATCATTAATGTTGATTTTATCTTTTGGTACTCACCATTGGATACGACCTCTTTTTTATCCATAAATGGAAAACTGAAAACAGGTATCATTTTTTCATCAATTATCTTTTCAAATTTCAGTACTGTCCCAGATATGTCAAAAGAGGAATCTTTTAGTAATGCTTCGAACAACATAGTGTTCATAGGGTCTTTAGACAAGTTTTTATTTCCAAAAATAGAAATTATTGCAGCTTTTTTGATTTGAGCATTAACGATTATTGTAGAAGATAAACAAAGTGTTATCAGTACTACTGGTATTAGTTTTTTCATAATAAGTTGAAGTTTATTTTTAAGTTTTTAATCTTTTATAAGAATTTATTTTGTATATAAAATACCGTGCCAAGTTAGGTAAAAATTGCTAAACCAATTCAATGGAGAAAAGTAGAATTGAAAACATCCTCTTTGGTCTTCAGCAGGAACACGGTTGCTGTCAATATTTTTTTTGATCAGCTCAAATGGGATTGAGCAAGTATATTGCAGTTAATTCTTATTGGAAGCGTTATCATTAATCGTATCGGTATTCCACAAATCTGAAAAAGATAATGCTCTGGAACAATGAAGATAAGCTTCATCAATTGTAAGCTTTAAACCTTGAATCATTTGAGAGCTATCATCGGGGTTAAACAGTTCGTTATCAATCCCTAGTTGGTTCATTTCATCAACCCCTAAAAATTCTACTTGGCCGTTAACACGTACCGATTTTTGCTCTCCGGGAATAAGAAAAAGAAAGCCTGCTTTAGGGTTTTCTTCTAGATTGGAAGTGCTTTGTAACAATCTATTTCCTCTTACATCAGGCATTATAAGAGTAGTATCGTTTAGTATTTTCACAAAACCTGGATGTCCACCTCTAGGAGATGCATCACAATTTCCATGGTTATCAGCAGTAGAGATTACGGCAAAGGGAGATTTCTTTATAAATGACTGCACATCAGTTGCTAAATAATTAACTACTTTTTTTTGAGCTCTCTCAGAAGGGTGCCCATGTTTTTCTCTTAAGATTTTGATTCTTTCTGACATCTATTTTGGTTTATTCAAAAGTAAAAAAACAGTATTATATTTGGCAAAACTTTCCGCCTACTTCCTTTATTTACTGCGTTATTGATGAATTGTTTCTTTTAATGGTGAAGTTTTTTTTTAAAAAATAATATCAAGAGTTTTATATAATTTGGTCCTCTACTAAAGGGTAAAATAATGAAAGGAAAATTAATAATAGCTGTTATGGCTTTAGGATTTTTTACTGCTTCTTGTGGAGAAGCTGCAAAGGTAAAAGAAACGAACGAAGCTCAAATCGAAAAAGCGAAGGAGTTAGGGGCTAAATTGGAGGAATTAAATCTTGAAATTAAAGCAATAGAAGTTGCTGATGAAGAGATTGACGCAACAATTAAGGAATTAGATCAACTATAAGAGTTATGAAAAGAAATATAATAGTGCTTGCATTTTTTATGACAAGTGTTGGAGCTTTTGCTCAAAAGTTGAAAGGGAGAGTTCAGAATTTACAACAAGTAAAAACGGAGGCTATAAAAGAAGATGTAGAGCGCAACTCTAGTACTCAACTATTAGATCAAGCTACTGAACTTGCTCCAGCAAAGACTAAAAATATACCCTCAAAAGGGGTAAAAAGTGCGGTTGTTCCAACAAAGACTAAAAATATACCCTCAAAAGGGGTGAAAAGTGCGGTTGTTAATTTGGGTACAGATGCTGTTGTCGCTGTAAAAGAAGTAGTTAAAGTGACCGTTAAAGAGCTTACTGTTGAAAAAGAGGAACCGCTTAAAGAAACTACTGAAACTAAAATAGAAGAGGTTTTAGTAACTGAAACGGAAGCTCTTAAAACATCAGAAACTGACATTGCGAAGTTGAGTGCTGAAGTAGCAGGGAAAGAAGCATTGAAAGAAAACAAAAAAGCAGCGTTATTAACTAAGATTAAAGTCTTTGGTGCTAAGATTTCAGCTGCAGAATCTAAAGTAGAGGTGTTGAAAAAAACAGGACTTGATACAGAAGCGTTGCTTGAAAAAACAACGATCATTGATGGGGCTAAAACTCAATTAGCAGCATTAACAGCTTCTTATCATTAAACGCAATTGGTGTTTAGAAAAGCCGTTTCGAGATTCTTCGAAACGGCTTTTTCTAGTTGATATCAGCTGTTATTTTTTCTTCTTTTTCTTTTTTTGGATGAGCACAAAAGAAGTTGCATAAAATTGATTCTCCTTAAAAGTACCTGTTACTTTCGCTTTACGAATAGCATTACAAAATCCTTCAGAAGCATGAGAATCGCCATGATCTTCAATTCCACTTCCCTCAACCCAGTATTTTTTACCCGCATATTGTATCGCTAAATCACAACCCTTTTTAGTGTTCATGTCTAATTGACATTGACCGCAAGAAGCTAGTACTTTATAGGTTTTGTCTTTTTTTTGAGCGTTAGCAGAACTACTAACGAGGAAGAGGCTTATCACTAAAATAAAATTTTTCATACTACAAGTTTACCAATAATTAGGCCTATTTCAAGTGTTCATATTCATCTAATTTATCCAACTGAATTACAGATTGGTCAGCTTCATTAAGGCCAATTACAGGTTTGAATTTAGCATTTTCAATAATCTCTAAGGGTTTATAAGAGGTTCTAGTGTGTAAATCTTGGCTGTAAGATTCATCATAAGCACTAAGTAATAAGATCAATTCTCCTTTTTTTTTTTCAATATCTAGCTGTTTTAAGTTGAATAATGGACTTTCAATTGTTATTGGGTGGACAATAGTCCAACTGGTTACGAAAAGGCTTATTCGATCTATCTCTAAATCTAAGGGGTAGAATTTTCTGGTTTTGTTCCCATTGGTTTCCTCAATTTGAGAATACATCATCTTTGCGGTGACATTAATCAGTTGGTTGTTTTTAGGATTGGCAACCCTCGCCATAAAACCTGTTATATCTCGATAGGGTGAAATGAGTGCATTTTTGGAAAACATAATTTTAGGTTTTGGCTTAGAAAACCTTCCATACAATAATCCAGTAGAAACAGCAAACCCTAACAGGCCTATAAATGCTTCAAAGCTAGCAACTAAGCTTATCAATTTTCCTGTGGGATACAACCCCCCATAACCAACTGTAGTTAGCGTTTGAGCACTAAAATGAAATGCATCAAAAAAATCATTGTCTGTTGTGGTTCCTTGTAAGTTTTCTAAACCGATAATTAAGTAGGTCCCTGTAAAAAGTAAATTAAGGACTATAAAACCCATCATCAAACAAAGAAAAAATGGGAGCGTTGACATGTTAATTAGGGCATGAAATAAATTAAATTTTTCAAAAAAGGTTACGCCTTCTTTTTGAATATTAAACTTTCCATTTTTTGATATTAATCGATCACTTTCATTTTTAACATTAGATCCAAACCCCGTACTCTTAACTTCTTTTATTTTTTTTTTGTTCATACTTCTTCTTAAAGAAACTAAAGTACGTTTTTTCTCCTGTTACCGAATTTTTACTGCCACTTACCTAATAAGCATTTCAGCAAGCGGATTACTCACCTACTTTTGAATTGTAATAAAAAAGAAATAAAGCTTGTAACATTTGAATCGCATTAAGCGTCACATTTAAAAAAGGCAAGAAAAATAAAAGATTATGAAAGTATTAGTAATGGCAGTAGCAATTTTAGGGTCAAGTTTATTGAATACCAGTGCAGCAAAAGGGAACTTGGATATTAAGAAGGAGTTAAAAAAAGCGATAAAATTTGAGGACAACCAGTTGAAAATTGAAAAGAATGAAACGGCTTTTGTGAAGGTAAGCTTCACCTTAAATGAATTAGGAGAAGTAGAAGTGTTGGATATGAATTATTCGGATGAAGAAATTAAGACTCAATTGTTGAGTAAACTTGCAAAGATGAGAGTGAAGCAGATTGACAATCAGGATAAAGTATATCATTACAATTTTACCTTTAAAAAGTTGTAGCAAAAAGCAGTTAGTTTAGTTAGTAAGATGGTCTCAGCGAAAGCTGGGGCTTTTTTTATGGTTACTTTTATCCGTTATGGGAAAATTGATAGCAATTAGTCAAGACATTCGGTCTTTTTTAGAGGAGAAAGTGATTCAGTACAATCAGCCTGATTTTATTACTCCTGATCCTATTGCTATTCCCCACCAGTTTAGTTTAAAAGAAGACATTGAAATTGCGGGGTTTTTAGCCGCAACAATTGCCTGGGGTAATCGTATAATGATTGTTAAAAATGCCAATAAAATGGTCTCGCTCATGGGGAATTCTCCTTACGATTTTGTAATGGATCATGATGCTGCTCAATTGGATCGTTTAGATGGTTTTGTGCATCGGACTTTTAATGCCGAAGACTTTAAGTACTTTGTTAAAGCACTTCAAAATATATACACCCATCATCATGGAATGGAAGCTGTTTTTGCAAAGCATAAAACAGCACACTCTATGCAGCCCGCCATTCATGAGTTTAAAAAGGTCTTCTTTTCAATCGCTCATCCAAGCAGAACACAAAAACACGTGAGTGATCCGAATAAGAAATCTGCAGCAAAAAAGATCAACATGTTTTTGCGATGGATGGTTAGAGATGATAAGGCTGGAGTTGACTTTGGTTTATGGAATTCTATCCCTTCTTCCATTTTATCATGCCCTTTAGATGTACACTCTGGAAATGTTGCCAGGAAGTTAGGTCTATTAAATAGAAAACAAAATGATGCTAGGGCAGTAGCAGAATTAGACCTTAGTTTACGAGCATTAGACGCGAATGATCCTGTAAAGTATGATTTTGCCTTATTTGGTTTAGGCGTGTTTGAAGGGTTTTAAGAACTGCAGGGCATTTTTTGAGCTGATAACGGAAGTTAAGAAGCCATCTCTAATATCTTTTTAGTCGTTCTCAAATTTCTAGTGGTAGCAGAAATCCTAAGTTTTTTTTCGAAGAAGTTATTATTCAGCTTTGCTTTTCCTGCTCCGTTTGGATAGTGAGAATAGATCAGTTTTCCGTTTATTTCATAAAATTCATTCTCAAAATTAAAGGCCTTTAACAATGCCAGGTTTTCAGCAGTAGGGATTTCTGATAAAAAAGTAAAGTACATTTTTTCAATGTCTTGAAAAGGATTATTTGCTAACGCCTCTTCAATTTCAGCAGCGGTTAAAATCAGATGAGGAACATCAAAACCATAATGAGCTTTCATTGCATTGAAAAGAAGTTGTTCAAGTTCTTTGGTATTCGTTTCTTTAGAATTAAAAACAACATTACCGCTTTGAATATAAGTCTGTACATTAGTAAAACCCAATTCTTCATAAAGCGCTTTTAAATCGGCCATCACTATTTTTTTATGACCACTAACGTTTATTCCTCTTAATAAAGAGATGTAGTTTGGCATTTTTTTTTGAATAATGAATGTTATTCTCCGCTTAAAACCTGTTAATCATTTGTGGTTCCAGCATTGATTTTCTTTAATTTAAAAGTTTCTGTTTTCCCATGTTTAACTAAATTTAAAATGGCTTCAATATCTATAGAGTCATGAGTGTCTTTAAATAGTTTAACCTCTATTTGGTAGTTGATGTTGTAAACATTAAGAACATCGTCAATCTTTTTTTTATTCTCTTTAGCGATGTTGAGAGTTCTTTTGTATTTATTTAGTGGTGCTACAGCAAATGGAATCAATCCAAAACCAAGAGCACTTATAATAAGGCTTATTGAAGACATCCATCCTAATTCCCAAAGATAAATAGTAAAAATGTATGTCCCAATTAAAACGATTGCACTGATGCTTAGAAAAGTATACAAGTGAAGCATTGTTGATGCTTTTTTGTCGACAACTATTTTTAATTTATAGTTGGCTTCAAAAATTTTTTCTTGCATTGTTTTCTGAAAGCTTTTTTCAGAACATTTTTCTAAAAATTTAGGCTTTTTTCCTGTGATGTTACAGTGTACCCCAGTTGTAAAATCTACCTTTTTGTTTTCACACAATAAACAATGGTCGGTGTTTTTCATACTTGGGAAAGGCATTAATAATAAGTATTTTCCACCAAATAATTCTTCACATAATCTTGTACACCTTCTTCTAAGGTATGAAATGGCGTATCGTAACCAATAGCTTTTAGCTTGTTCATATTCGCTTCTGTAAAGTATTGATACTTATCTCTAATGTCTTCAGGTGTTGGAACAAAGCCAATATCAGGGGTTTTATCTAATGCTTTAAATGTGTTTTTTACTAAATCTAAGAATGTACGTGCTTTACCAGAGCCTAAGTTGTAGAGTCCTGAATCTTTTCTGTGGTTGAGTAAGAATAGGCAAACATTGACTACATCTTTTACATAAACAAAATCCCTTAATTGTTCACCATCCTTATAGTCTGGGTTGTGAGAAGCAAATAATTTCATGGCTCCAGTTTCCTTTATTTGATGAAAAGCATGAAATATAACAGAGGCCATTCTTCCTTTATGGAATTCATTGGGGCCATAAACATTAAAGAATTTTAAACCCGCCCAAAAATAAGGTTGCTTTTCTTGTTTTAACGCCCATTTGTCAAAGTCATTTTTAGAATCTCCGTAAGGATTTAAAGGCTTTAACTGCTCTACAACATCATGATTGTCATCATAACCGTGTTCACCTAAACCATAAGTAGCTGCAGAAGAAGCATAAACTAAGGGTAAGCCAAACTCCACACAAATGTTCCAGATGTCTTTTGTGTAATTCAAGTTTAATTGGTTGAATAAATCAACATCAAACTCTGTGGTATCCGTTCTGGCTCCAATGTGAAAAACGAATTGCACGAGATGCTCATTTTCTTTTAACCAAGGAATAAATGCGGATCGCTCTACTTTTTGAGTAAATGTTTTTCCATCAAAGTTTTTGTTCTTTTCTTCATTAGAAAAATCATCCACTAAAACAATGTCTTTAAAACCTTCTTGATTGAGTTGGCCAACTAAACAACTTGCTATAAAACCTGCAGCTCCTGTTACTATGATCATAATATTGAGTTATAAAGTTGGTGAAGTTCGTAAAGTTTAAAGTTATTGAAGGGATAAAACCTTTTATACTTTAGAAACTTTCCACTAACGAACAAATAGTTCGTTGGTAAGTTGGGGTATGATCCCCTTTTCTTGTGCCAGATTAAAGAGTTTAGAAATGGCCGTTTTCCCTTCAGTACCCAAGTCAATAGAATATTTATTAACGTATAATTTGACATGTTGCAGCATTACTTTTTCATCCATTTCTTGTGCATGCTCTTTCATGTAATTAAGTGGTGATGTTGGGTTTTTAAATGCATATTCAATACTCTTTCTCAACAGCTTATTAAAGGTTAAAATGGTTTCTTTAGGGATGTCGCGTTTCATAATGATCCCTCCTAAAGGAATTAAAGCTCCAGTAGTATTTTCCCAAAACTCTCCGAGGTCAGTTATTTTTTCTAAGCCTTTATCTTGATAGGTAAACCGATTTTCATGGATAATTAATCCAGCATCTACATCGCCATTCATTACCGCATTTTCAATGTCAGAAAATAACATTTCTACTTTTTGGGTAGCTTCAGGGTGTGCAATATTTAATAGGAAATTGGCCGTGGTGTATTTTCCTGGTATGGCAACTTTGAGTGTACTAAGGTTTTGTTTTTCGTTCGGGTTCGTTGGGCCATCTTTTAAGTTTTTAGCTTTGCACTTTTGAACGAGAAGAGGTCCACAACCCTTTCCTAAAGCACTCCCAGCATCGAGTAAAACATAATGGTCTGTTAAGTGTCCATAAGCATGATAGCTCACCTTTGTGATGTCTAATTCGGAGTTAAAAGCTTTATTGTTGAGGTCTTCTACATCCCCTAAATAAACTTCAAAACGGAGTCCTTCAGTATCTATTTTATGATGGATTAATGCATCAAAAATAAAGGTATCGTTTGGGCAGGGAGAAAAGCCAAGGGTTAGTTTTTTAGTCATTTTACGTCATTTTGAGGCACGAAGCAATCTCATTTTAATTGCCATACAAATGTAAATAGATTTTTTTACCCTTTGACAAACTTAGAATTACAAAATATTGAGAAGTACTTAAAGACTATTTAGAATTTCCAATCCAGTTTTACAAAGGTTATTTATCGCTAATGGAATGTCCCAATGGTCTTTATTTCTTTTTTCTACGGGGTTAGATATTGTTCTAATTTGAGCACATTTAATTTTTTCTGAACTACAAGCCATTAAAAAAGCAGCCCCTTCCATACTCTCGATATCTGGGCTTAATCTGTTTTTTATTTTTTCAATTGTTTTTTCATTCCCATGAACAGTATTCACGGTAATCCCATTTACTTTTTTCAAGGAAGAAATAATGGCGTTATGAATGGGTATAGGGCTATTGAATCTACTTTTATTTTTAGCGATTTTCAATTCTTTTAAAGAAAGAAATTGAGTGTCATTTTCAGCGCCTAATTCAGAAATTTCATCCGCTATCACATGAACGGTTTCCCCAATATTAATTTGCTCACTAAAGCTACCAGCTATCCCTAAATTAATGGACAGGTCATAGCTTGTGGAACTTAAAGTCTTTCCCATCCAAAACGCAGTAGCAGTCATACCTATGCCACTAATTAGCACGTCTATGGTGTGGGTGTTAAAAGAATAGCGCGTTAGGTTTTGATTGATTTTTTTTTCAAAATTAAACGAAAGAAGAAGAGGATCAAGTTCAAATGAAGTGGCAGAAACGAGGAGGATGTCCATTGAGCGTTTAGGAAGGAGAGTAGCGTGATGGTCTTTTTATAGACCACCACTGTTACTCAAAATGTTTAATAGAATGTAGGAGTAACCTCTTTTTCTGTAAAGTTGATTCCATAGTTTTCTAATTCATCCAAAATAGGATTGTATATTTCTTTAATAATGGGAACGTGAACTCCAGGAGTTGCAATGGTACCATTAAGGATCATTTTAACAGATATGGCTAGCGGTAAACCAACTGTTTTAGCCATGGCTGTATATTTTTGGTCATCTCCTTTTACAACCATTGATGAATGGATCTCTTTGTCTTCCCCATTTAACACGTAACGGAAACGGTGCCACATCACAATCATGTCTTTATCCTCATCTGCTAAGGTCCATTTTTGTTCTAAAATATGTTGTAATATTTGGGCAGGCGTAGCATCTTTCAACCCAATTTTGGTGTCTTCAAAAATCCCTAACCATTCAAACTTTTCAAAGAGTTCAATTTCATCTTGTCTAATGTTTAAGTAGTGCTTAAACTTTAGTTCAACAGAATCATTGGGGTTGAAGCCTAAGAAGGAATTGATAAATTCTCGATTGGTCATGTTTTCGGATCCTTCTAACACATAAGTGTCGTCTGTTGCACCCAATTGAACAAATAGATCCCAAGCTTTACAATAACCTGGTTTTCTTAAGGTTCCGCGGTACATTGTTGGAATGTCATTCAATCCATAAATGTCTCTATAAGACAAAGAGTCTCTGTTGGCATAGCCTTCAAATTTCCCGTATCCATCAATGCTTATAATTTCTGTTCTTCTAAATAATTGGTTGTAAGGAATGTACTTGTATTTTCCGCCTTGTATAAATTGTGCGGTTCCTGTTCCTGCTAAAACAACATTTCTAGGGTTCCAAGTAAATTTGTAATTCCAAGGATTATTGTCACACTCTGGTGCCACTAAACCTCCTGTAAAAGTTTCAAAAGCTTTGAGTTCGCCACCTTTTTCTTTAATCGAATCAATCACTCGCATTGCTGATAAATGGTCAATACCGGGATCTACTCCAATTTCATTCATAATAACTATACCCGCAGCAGTGGCTTGTCCATCTAATGCTTTCATCTCTTCAGAAACATAAGAAGCCGTAGCCATGTGTTTTTTAAATTTCAAACAATCTTTAGCCACAGACATGTGCATGTGAGCCGGAAGCATAGAAATGATTAAATCATGCTCATCTATTAAACGCTCTCTTTCTTCCTCATTATTTACATCAAATGCAATTGCTTTCACTAATTTATGATTGCCAGCAGCTTCGCTCGCAAAATCTTTCGATTGATCAGCTATTGTTACGAACCAATTTTCATTTTCTGCATTAAATAATAAGTATTGAATTAAAGAGGAGGTTGACCTTCCTGCACCTATTAAGAGTATTTTTTTCATAAACGAACTAATTTTTAATATTCAAACTTGATTATCAAAACTCGTTATTTATTTAAGTCTACCTAAGTCTTTTTAACGAATTTTACTAACAAATAGATTGTCATAAAAAAATAGGATCACTATGTTTAAAAGTATATTAATTAAAGCTGGAATTTTAGGAGGGCTAGCCGTTTTAGGGGGAGCTTTTGGCGCGCATGCATTAAAGGAAGTTTTGAATGCTGAGCAATTGCTTAGTTTTCAGACGGGTGTACGTTATCAGTTGATACATGCAGTTGTCTTGTTATTTTTGTTTTTACTGCTTCAAAAATATGAGTTGAAGCAGTTTAGGATGGCAAGTCAATTCATATTTTGGGGTGTTCTTCTATTCTCTGGTTCTATTTATCTTCTCACGCTTAAAAATGGGTTGGATTTATCCCTCTTAAAATTTGCAGGACCAATTACTCCAATTGGAGGCTTGCTTATTCTTATTGGATGGGTATTTATTGTTTTAGGTGCTTTCAAGTTGAAAGAGTCGGGTCATTGAAGGCTGCTCTAATTGACGAAGCATTCAGAAACAAGCGATGTTCTATAACCATTTTCTGGATTTATTTTTTGCCAAGGTGCCTAATGGATCTAAATTTCTAGAAGCAATTTTTTTCTAAGTAGCATTATTGTTTTTTCTAAATAGATGCTCTAATCATGTGGGCCATTCCCATTAAGAAAAAAAGGACTCCATACAATTTCAGAATTGAATCTCATGAGCATTTCTGCTGCGGAAAAAGTAGGCTTCTCTATCCAAAATTGCGCATCATCTATTAGGGCTTTAATTCAATTGCAATTGATGTTTACCCAATGCCAATTTTTCGCGTTAGATTTTCTAAACTCTCTTGCCCATGTTCCAAACACCAGCCTAATTTTTTAGTATATTCATATTCTTTTGGACTTTAAATTGGTGTGAATCCCCCATTCATCAGAGGTTTAATTCCTCAGGTTTCCTTTGTGTAGTGCTTGTTTTTTTAGGAAGGCATGTTTCGTTTGGTGCCAATTATGGGGTAATTATTCTGGGTATATCTTGTGGTAAACGGGTGAGTAATTCGTAGTTAATGAGTTGACTAAAATCACTAAAAGAAGAGACGGATAATTCCTGACTGCCTTGGTTCCCAATCAGTACCACTTCATCTCCTTTGGCAATGGTTTGGTCTGAAGTAATGTCTACGGCCAACATGCTCATGTTTACCGAACCAACTACATTAAAACGTGTACCATTGATCAACACTTTGCCTTGGTTACTGAGCGAGCGGCTATAACCAAATGAATAGCCTACAGGTAGCAATGCAATTTTAGTAACCTGATTAGTGAAGTAAGACGTTCCATAGCCCACAAATTCACCAGCTTTCACTGTTTTTACGTCCATTACCTTAGTTTTCCAGCTCAAAATTCGTTGCAACGGATTTTCATCACTTTTATTTTTTGTGCTGTAAGCCACAAAAATTTCTTCAGTAGGAAAGTAACCAAATTGCAGAATCCCTATCCGAACCAAATCCAATTGTGAATTGGTGTAGCGTAAAGTAGCCGATGAACTAGCAATGTGTTTCTTGGCCTTTAGCCAAGCGTGTTTGTTTAGTTTTTTTTGATAGCGTTTAAAACGGTTGTATTGGTCTTTAACACGTTTGTAATTGGCAATGTTTTCTGCGCCTGCAAAGTGGGTACATACCCCTTTTACGTCAATGTGGTTCAGATTCATTTCAATTTTTTTAAACGTGGCCGCTATTTCTTTTTGTGGAAATCCAGTTCGATTCATTCCCGTTTCCAATTCCACATGGATGTGGGCTTTCTTTCCAATTTTTTTTGCGGTAGCAATAGTTGCATTTAATCGATCCTGATCAAATACATAAAACTCAACTTCACGCTCAATTGCCCACGCTAATTCTTCATTTTCAATTTGACCCATAATCATCAACGTAAACTCATGATTGGGTAATGCTTTGGTCACGTTTAAGGCTTCCTGTGTGCTGAATACACTAAAGTGACGGACACCATATTTGTGGGCCAACGGACAATAATGGGCAATACCGTGGCCATATGCATTTCCTTTCACCACAGAAGAAAATGTTACGCCATCGCCCAAAAATTTGTGAATAAAGTCGATGTTGTTTTTAACAGCAGATGCTGAAAGTTCGATATGCGAAGTTTGAAACATAGCTTATAGTATTTGTTGTATGATTTGGTAAAACATGCAGATTCCCGTTTGCGTTATTTCATCAGGAAAATCGTAATCTGGATTGTGTAAGGCTGGGGTAGAGGTTCCTGCCCCTAAACCAAACATGGCTCCTTTATATTGCTGGGTAAAAAGGCCAAAATCTTCACCCCATCTAAACGGATATTCTCTTTCAGTGACTTTAAGGTTGTTTTGTATTGCCGCTTTTTTAATAAAATGAACCGCTTCTGGATGATTTATGTTTGCTTGAAAAACTTGAGTCCACGAGATCTCCGGTTTTAGTGTTTGTTTTTCACAAGCGGCTTTAATAAAAGCAATTATTTCAGCACTTCGTTGAGCCATTAAATCAGTAGACCAACTGCGTATGGTGAAATGCACTTCGCCATATCCAGCAGAAATGCCATAGGCTAAATCTCCTAGAGTGGCGTAAACGGGGGTCATTAAGAAAAAATCAGCATCGGCTGGTTTATTGTGGGTTATGCGGTTCGCAAAAGCCAATATTTCTGAAATGACCATGCTGGGGTTATGGCCTTTTTCAGGCTCTGCAGCATGAGCTGTTTTTCCAGTTAGTTTTATGATGATGCTCTTCACGTTTCCGGTAAACTCATTTTCTTTCACCACAATTTCGTGGGTGTTGTAGCCAGGTAAATTGTGGAGTGCAAAAACATAATCTATGCTTTCTTTTTTGAATTCATCATCCGCTAAAACCGCTTCAGCACCTTTGCCATTTTCTTCTGCAGGTTGAAAAAGTAAGCGTATTTTTCCACGAGAAATAGTGCGCTCAGAAAGTAACTGGGCCAAGCCTAATAAAATAGTAGTGTGGCCATCGTGTCCACATTTATGTGAAATGCCCGCGGTGGTAGATTTGTGGACGAAGGTATTTGTTTCAGTTATCGGTAGGGCGTCAATATCTCCTCTGATCAGTAAAGTTGGTCCTGGTAATGAACTTTCAAAAGAGGCAATTACACCTGTTTTTCCAATTTTTTTTGTGCTTGCTTTTGTTTCTTTTGCTAAAAAGGTGAGAATGCGTTTTTGCGTTTCAAACTCATTTTCGGAAACTTCTGGATGCGCATGTAACGTTTTTCTAATGTGAGTTAATTTTTCTAATTGAGCTTTGGTAAACATGCTGGTGTATTTGTTGAATAATTAAAAGGGCATTGGTTGATCTTCTCATTCCAAATCAACTCGATGAATCCCCTGTTTGAGAAGGTACTTAGTTGGCAAAAGTTAAAGATGAGACCTTACACGAAATTAGTTTCTAATCTTGTAGATTGTTCTTTACCTCTTCATTCATTTTCGCTAAAGAAACCTAAAAATACGCTTCTATAAAATACTTTCCAAATTCCACTTCCTCGCTCTTCCATTTCAACAGGCTTATCTTTTAATTTAGCAGTTAAATATATGCAGTAATGACTGGCATAATAAGGCGGTAGGTTAATTTTTATGGGGACTAGACAAAAAGTTGATCCCGTCTAAAAAGGAAAAAAGCAGGTTCTGTAATTGATAGGTTTCTTTTATAATTTTATTAAATGAAAAGAGAAGGATAGAATTCTGGCACTTCTATTTCTTACAATCGGAACATCATCTCCCAAAGGTATTTTATTCATAGCAACATCATCAATAGCTAATTTTTTGTCTTTAACAGTCGGCTTCATGCTTCAGCGAATGCGGAAGTATCTTTAGAGACATTCGTCATTTTGTTGGCCCGATTATAAACAAAAATGGGGTTGTTTTTTTGTGGTTGCTTCCACATTAAAGAGGCTCCCGATAGCTGTTATTGGCCAATACTATTGCCATTCTTGAAGCAAGATTTATTGAGAAAGTTTAGATGTTTTTTTTAAAACTTAATTAATTGTCTAAAGGCTAGTATTAATGTACCTTTTTTTGCATTTTTACGTATTCCATATGATGCAAAATCGAAACATAAATATATTACTTCTTTTACTATTTAGTTTAGCATTTAGAGGGGAAGCGCTAGCCCAATGTCCTCAATTTTTTGATTCTCAAGGAATACTTAGTAATAACCCACAATGGGTAAGTTGTTTTGGTACAGCTTATAATTTTAATTTAATATCAGATGTAAATATTGGGAATTACACGATAGACTGGGGGGATGGTTCACCAGTAACGAATGGTAATGGATGGTTAGCCAATACTGCTATTCCACACAATTATACGGCAACTGTTGCAAATTACAATGTTGTGATCACATTGCCTGATGTGCCTTGTGTTGTTAATGGTTTGGTGATTATGGAAGAGCCCTCCAACGCTTCTATTCAGATTCCATTTGGAGGATTAACAAGTGTTTGTGCTCCCGGTAATTTAGATTTTGTAAATTCTTCTACAGCAGTTTCTACCAACACATTTTTTACTTGGGATTTCGGAGATGGATCTCCAATTCAAAATTTTAATAGTACAAATGCAGGTCAAACCGTTCTCCATACTTATTTACAAGGAACTGTAAATTGTATTACTACTGTTACCTTAACTGCAGAAAATGTTTGTAATACCTTGCAGGGCGGAGAGAGTGTTGCCACTTTTAATCCCATTAGAATTTGGGACATTGATGACGCAGCAATTACAGCATCCGCAACCTTGTTGTGCTATCCGGATACCACCGTTACACTTCAAAACACTACCAATAGAAATTGTGAAGCACAGGGCAATATTGCCCAACGGTATGAATATTGGAATTTTGGAGATTATTGGGGTTTGGGGTATGATTCTATTTTAAACTGGACAGCTTGGCCGCCAGCTTTACCCATTACAATGGAATATCCAGGGATTGGTACCTATACAGCTATGCTGATTGATAGTAGTTTTTGTGGGTTGGATATGACCACGATAACCATCCAAATTGTAGCTCCTCCAACAGCTGGTTTAAACAGCAGTCAGGATACAATTTGTGAAGGAGAGAGTGTGACTTTTAATAATTTAGCTGCTGCAGGAGCCAATACGTATTCTTGGAATTTTGGTGATGGAACAGGGTGGCAAAATTTAGGAGCAGGAGCTGTAGCTCATACCTATAATTTTACGGGAGATTATCTCATTCAATTGGCTGTGTTTATAGGTGGAGGAACTGCAAGCTGTACGGATACAGCGTCTATCCTTCTTCATGTTTTGCCAAGACCAACGGCTAATTTTAATTTTGATAATAATAATGGATGCGATAGCTTAACCGTTAATTTTACAGATTTCTCTTCGGCGAATGTCGTCACATGGTTATGGAGTTTTGGCAATGGAAATACAAGTAATTTACCCGTCCCTCCAGCTCAATTTTACGCCAGTTCAGGAAACTATAATGTTCAATTAGACGTTGCGAGTGTAAATGGCTGTTCGCACAGTTTAACTCAAACGATTGATGTCTATGAATCACCAACCCCTTCTTTTATTCCCACAAGCGTTTGTCAAAACGTAGAGGCTTCTTTCTTAGATCAATCTACAAGTTCTGTTGGAGATCCAATCATTACGTGGAGTTGGGATTTCGGAGATGGAAATTCTAGTGTTCAGCAAAATCCAAATCATGTTTTTATTACTCCAGGACCAGTGAATTTAATTTTAGAAGTGAGTACGCTGTTTTGTACTGCTACAGATACCATTTCTGTAACCGTTGAGACAGAGCCCACAGCTAGTTTTTTACCCAGTAACACTATTGGTTGTTCTCCTTTAGGGGTTTCATTTGCCAATAATTCTACGTTAAATGCAACAAATTTCTCTTGGGATTTTGGCGATGGAAATACCTCTACAGCAACTAATCCAGTACATACCTATCTTAATAACTTTGGTGTAGATACTGTTTTTAGTGTGACTTTAATTTCTCAAACTACTTTTGGTTGTGCTGATACTATTGTCCAGCAAATCACAGTTTTTCCCAACCCAAGTGCTGCATTTGTTAATGATGGCGTGCTAGATTGTGCCCCCTTAATTATAAATTTCACCAATAATTCTAGTGGAGCAGTAAGTTACTCTTGGGATTTTGGAGATGGTACACCTCTAGATAATGCAGTAAACCCTTCGCATGTATATAATAATGCATCTCAGTTTATTGACAATAATATGGTAACGCTTATTGCCATAAGTGCGAATGGTTGCTCAGACACTTTACTAGATAGTCTCATCGTTTATCCAGAACCTCAATTTGGGTTTAGCACTACTCCTGATTCAGGATGTAGTCCGGCAACAATTATTTTTCCATCCGTAATTGGGGCTGTTCAATATCAATGGGATTTTGGAGATGGAAGCTTTGGTGGTGGGCCAACTCCAACTCACATGTACCTTAACTCTACCACCAACAATGTACTTTATACCATTCAGTTAATTGCAACATCCCCTTTTAATTGTGTAGATACTACCTCTAAGCAAGTCTTAGTGTTTCCCAATCCTACGGCTCAGTTTAGCGTAGACATTACCTCAGGATGTCATCCTTTACCCGTAACGATAACGAATGCATCAATTGGAGGATCTTTTTACCATTGGGATATGGGAGATGCCACACTATTTGATACCTCTGTGGTTAATTTTACACATGTTTATACCAACACAACAGGAATTCAACAGTCCTATCAGATGGAACTAATTGCAGAAACTAATAAAGGGTGTAAAGATACAGCTGTTCGAAATGTAGCTGTTTACCCAGAGCTTATTGCCAATTTTTCATCAGACACAATAGGTTGTAGCCCTTTAAATGTCCTCTTCAATAACATTTCATCAGGAGCCTTAAACTATACTTGGGATTTTGGAGATGCCTCACCTACAGCGAATGCGATAAACCCTTCTCATGTATTTAACAATTCATCTTTAAATGATACAATTTATACGGTTACCTTAGTTATTGAGTCGGTGTTTGGTTGTTTTGATACCACTTCGAGCCAAATTACCGTTCACCCAGATGTCATCGCACAATTTTCAATCCATACAAATGCCGGTTGTCATCCCTTACCAGTGAGTTTTACCAATAGTACTATTGGAGCTTCTTTTTACAATTGGTACATGGGAGATAGTGTTTCTTTTGATACATTAGATTTAAGTTTTAACCACACCTATATGAATATTTCAGGGGTACAACAAGATCATGATGCGCTACTCATTGCAACATCTATTTATGGATGTACTGATACGTTTTCTCGAAACATAGTTGTATACCCAGATGTTACAGCTATTTTTGATTATGACACCTCCGGTTGTAGTCCATTTGATATGAGCTTTTTAGACATTTCACTTGGTGGAGTAAGTTATACTTGGGATTTTGGTGACGGATCTCCTTTAGAAAATGCACAGCACCCAGCACATCAATATGTGAATACCACTGCAAACGATATTGATTTTACGGCAACTTTAATTATTGAATCAGTGTTTGGATGTTTGGATACCGTTCAAAATGTAATCACCGTATTTGCCACTCCAGTAGTTGCGTTTACACCATTTCCTGCAACCCAAACTTATCCGAGTGCAACTGTTGCAGTCACCAATACTTCATTTGTAGGACCTTGGTTGTATGCTTGGAATTTTGGAGATAGCACTTTATCTAACATGCAAAACCCTCAAAATCACACCTATAACACTTGGGGCGTTTATCAAATTCAGTTGATCGCGGAAAACCCTAATTGTGCAGATACAGCCATCCAAACGATAACAATAATTCCACCAGTACCTGTGGCTAGTTTTCAAGGCCCTGCTCAAGGTTGTAGGCCAGTAGAGGTTCAGTTTTCTAATTTTTCTGAATACGGAAATAGCTATTTGTGGGATTTTGGAGACGGAGGAACCTCAACTCAATTTGCACCTTCGTATACTTATTATAATCCAGGCGTATATACGGTTACGTTAACCGTTGTTGGTGATGGAGGTCAAGATGTTGAAACACAACAGTTGATTATCGAAGTCTATCAAAACGCAATTGCCTTATTCACAGTTTCTCCAACTATAGTATATATACCAACCGAATCCATATTATTATTCAATCTTTCAACCTTCGCTCTTTCTTATACTTGGGATTTCGGAGATGGAAATAGTTCTTCGGAGGAACATCCTGAACATATTTATACAGAACAAGGTACTTATGATATTACTTTAATTGCAACGAATCAAAATAATTGTAAAGATACTTTTGTACTTTCGGCAGCTGTAGAGGCATTGTCTCTAGGGAGTATTTCTGTTCCAAATGCATTTACTCCTAATCCAGCTGGAGGAAATGGAGGGTTGTTTACCAATCAAGATCTTAATAATGATGTATTTCATCCAATAATTGTTGGCGCTGATGTATATGAATTAAACATCTTTAATAAATGGGGAGAATTACTTTTTATAAGTCTGGATGTGAATATTGGTTGGGATGGTTATTATAGAAATGAATTAAGTAAACAAGATGTTTACATTTATAAAGTAAAAGTAACGTACCTTGATGGTCGATCAGAATCTATTGTAGGAGATGTTACACTATTGAGGTGAAAAGTTTAATGATATGAGGTATTTATTGTGTATTATTTTTTTGTTGGGGTCTATTTTAATAGAAGCTCAAGTGCATTCTAAAGGGTTTACTAAATCTTTTAAATCTGCGAATAAAAAATATTTGAATGGCGATTATTATGGAGCGCTAAAAATTTATCAACAATTGCAGAAAGTAGATGGTGAAGATAAAGCGTTGAATTTTAATATGGGGGTTTGTAATTACTATGCTCATAATTATATAGAGGCAGAGCAGAATTTCTCAAAAACAAGTAGTGCAATTAGTTTAGAGCTTTTTAGATATAAAGCCTCGATTGCACATATGAACTTGGAATTTAAAAAAGCATTAAACTATTACAATGCTTATAAAATAATTTTAGGGGAGAAGGAGATTTCAAATGAAGAGATTAATGTGCTGATTCAAAAAACTAAATATGCAGAAATTGCAATTGATGAGCCAAGAAATGTGTTAGTTCAAAATTTAGGGCCAACAATTAATACAGAAAATCAGGAATATGTTCCTTTAATTTCTGCCGATGAAAAAATGATGCTCTTTACTTCTAGAAGACCAGGGAGTACCGGTGGTTTATTAGATCCAAATGGAATGCCATTTGAAGACATTTATGTGACAACCAAAGTTGAGAATGCCTGGGTAAAACCTACACCATTACGAGAAGGTATTAATACCGCAACAAATGACGCCTGTGTTGGGTTTTCTGCTGATGGTCAAATTCTATTCCTATTTAAACCATCCGAAGACCAATTGACGGGTGATTTATATGAAAGTAGAATGGGGGTGGAGGATTGGGAAGATCCCGTTAAGTTAGGATCAGACATTAATACTAAATACAACGAAACCAGTGCAACAATTACACTGGATGATAAAGTGATTTATTTTTCTAGTGATAGACCTGGTGGTTTTGGAGGGAAAGATATTTATAAGGTGTTAAGGTTGCCCAATGGAAAATGGAGTAAAGCGATGAACTTGGGAGCAATTGTGAATACTCCTTATGATGAAGATGCTCCTTTTATTCATACCGATAAAAAAACACTTTATTTCAGTTCTAAAGGACATCAAAATATGGGGGGGTATGATATTTTTAAAACTGTTTTGGAAAAAAGAAGTTGGTCAACACCTCAAAATTTAAAATATCCAATTAACACCGTGCAAGATGATGTCTTTTTTGTTATGGCAGCAAGTGGAAAGGTGGGCTATTATTCTTCCTTGCGTATTGATGGTTTCGGTGGACAAGATATTTATAGAGTGTTGCTAAAAGATGAGAATGTGAAGCAACATGTTTTAAAAGCGATCATTACCTCAAAAAAAGGAGAGCGTCCACTTTCCGCAAAAATCATCTTGATTGAAAACGAATCTAAAAAAGTAATCGGCATCTATCAATCAAATGATAATACTGGAAAATTTATCATGATTGTTGATCCAGAAAAATCTTACAATATTGTTGTTGAATCTCAAGATTTTACTACTTATTCCGCTGAACTGGATTTTGACATCAATAAAAAAGAACGATTAGAATTTGAGCTAAAAAAGAAGAATTAATTTGAAAGGGGCACGAAGAACCATAAGCTGTATTTTAATGCTCTTAATTTTTTTAAAGAGCAATGGACAAGACATGCAGTTTACCCAATTTAATGCCGCACCACTTTATTTGAACCCGGCTTTCGCAGGAGCAACGATAGAACATCGAATGGCAGCTAATTTTCGAAATCAATGGGCAGGCATTCCAGGTAATTTTGTCAATTACACCTTCGCGTACGATTATAATTTAACGGAATTTAATAGTGGCTTAGGGTTACTCTTTGCCAAAGAACAAGCAGGTACAGGTAATTTAGGAAGCACAGAAGTAGGGTTGCTTTATTCTTATCATTTTAAAATTGATAAAAAAGTAATGATACAACCTGGTGTTAAGTTTAATTATATTACCAGAGGGGTAGATTTCTCTAAATTGGTTTTTAATGATCAATTGGCTAGAGATGGAAGTAGTGCCACTACAGATGATATTGTGTTGGATAATGTAAGCTATATGGACATTACTGTAGGGCTATTGATTTATTCGAAAGACTATTGGATAGGAACCTCATTTCATCATATTAATGAACCCAATCAATCTTTAGTAAATGCGGATAGTCCTCTCTTTATGAAGTTTTCAGCACATGGGGGGTATAAATTTGACTTATCCGAAGGCGGAAGAAAAAGTTTAAATACTTCCTATTTTAATGTGGCATTCCATTATAAAGCCCAACAAAATTTTGATCAATTAGATTTAGGAGTTTACTACATGCGAGAACCTTTTACTTTTGGTCTTTGGTATAGAGGAATACCAGGGGTGAAATCTTACGAAGAAAAATTAAATAATGATGCCCTTGCAATTATTTTGGGGTATAAATTAATCGATTACAATTTAAATGTTGGCTACAGTTACGATGTTACTATTTCTAGATTAGCTGCTCATACATTAGGATCTCATGAGATTTCTTTAATTTATGAGGTGGCAAGTAGTAAGAAAAAAAAGAAAAGCAAAAGATTTTTTGTGCCCTGTGCTAAGTTTTAGTTTTTGATTGAGAAAAATAAGCAACAGCTTCCTGAATTCCTTTGTGGATGGAGTTGTAATGGATATTTAGTTCTTGTTTTGATTTACTATTATCGTAATAATTATGGATACACAACATTTGTGTATTTATTAAACTAAGAGGGGTAGGGATATGAATGATCCTTAATAGATTTCCAAAACAGCCTAAAGAAATTAATAGCCATTTTGGAATAGGAATCATTATCGGTTTTTGATTGGTGATTGAATTGAGTTGAGTAAAAAACTCTTTAAAACTAAGGTTCTCATTGCCAATAAGGTATCTCTCGCCATTTTTACCTAACTCAATACTGTTGATGATGCCTTGAGAAGCTTCTTTTACATTGACAAAGTTTTTACCTCCAGGAGGATAGAAAATCACCTTCTTTTTCCATCCCATTAATATTATTTTTCCAGAACTTGGTTTATCATCATAAGGCCCAAGCATAAATGTTGGATTGATAATAATTACATCCGTATTATTTTTTTGAGCTAAAAGGTATTTTTCAGCGGCTAGTTTGCTTTGAGCATAACCAGCATTTTTAAAAGGAGGTTTTATTTTCTTACTTTCATTCCCAGGATGATCAAGAGAGCCAAATCCCATCGTATTGGCAGTACTTATGAAAATAAATCTTTTCACATGGTAATTCCTGCAACTTTGATAAAGATGTTTAGTCGCTGCTACATTTATTTTCTGATAGTCAGAATAGTTTAATAAGCCAGGATTGGTTTCTGCGGCAACATGAATGAATACCTGAATGTTTTTAAGGTGAACTGACCAATCATCAGTAAGGTTACCTTCAATTAATAGCAGGTTAGGATGAGTAACCTTTTGGTAAGTCGATTTATTTCTTAAAAGTGCGGTGACCTTGAACCCTTGTGCTAAAAGATCTATAGCTAAATTTGTTCCTAATAGGCCTGAAATTCCGGTAATAAAAACATTTTTCATTGGTTGACTTCTCGCTTTATCGTTTTCGTTCCTTGGGCACTAATGAACCAAATCGGAAGGAGTTGAATGATGGGTAAAATCAAATAATTGACTTTGACTAAAGCCTTCTTTTTAAATATTTTGCGGATACATTTTTTAGCCACTTTATCTGGATCTAATAACGTTAATCGACCAATAAAACCTTGCTTTTTTATTCTCGCGGTAACTTCTTCATTTGTAGCCATTGCACCCGGACTTACTACACTTACAGAAACGTTCGTATCGATGAGCTCCTCCGATAAGCCACGCGAAAAGGAATGAATAAATGCCTTTGATGCTGGATACACCGTTTTATATCCGATAGGACTAAATGCAGCCATACTTGATACATTTAAAATGTATCCTTTTGGTTGTTTTAATAAATTGGGTAAGAGTTGATGCGTTAAGATAGAAGTCGCCGTAACATTTACATCAATTATTTTTTTGATGTAAGAGACATCTACATCCGTAAAACGGCTGGTGCCACCAATCCCTGCATTATTAATTAAAAGAAATACATTATATTTTTGACTTATCTTTTTTGAAAGCGCTATAACGTTAGCAGTGATAGAAAAGTCAACTTCAAAATAATGAACATTAATCTTAAAATCCTTTTGAAGTTCGTCGCTGAATTGGGATAAGTTTTGACTGGGAAGACTTACCAAAATAAGATGAATACCTCTACCTGCTAATTCTTTAGCAAAAGATTTACCAAGCCCTTGGCTTGCTCCTGTTACAACTGCATATTGTTCCATAATTATTTAGGGCCATTACCTTTAGGGTCAATACCCATAGGATTGTATACTGCGGGACAAGATTTAGATCCTCTCTTTAAGAACATAAAACGTACTTTTAATAAAAATGGACGATGTCTTCCGTTAAAATAAGGGTGAGTCGATTTAATAGGATTAAAAGGGAATAATGCTAAAATAGGAGTCTCTATTATCGGCATAATGATCACTCTACCTTTGGTTTTAAAACCAATTCCAAAAAAGTAATGAAGCTCACCTAAAAATGCATCTGGCCCATTGGTGTAGTCTGCATTGGTAGGTATTTCTGGAGTAGGAGTTCTTCTTTTAAGAAGATGATAATCAGCATTTAATCCTATTCCATTCACGTAAAATAAATCATCTGTAGCATCAAAACGATAACCCAGGTTAAAATGAGCAGAAAGTAAATGGTCTCCAAAAGATCCTTCAACAGTATTGGTTGAGGTCAATACATCATCAACGTAAAGCTCATCTGTATAATCCTCTCCACCTCTAAGCCATTTCCAAGCGAAGCCGTAATCAATGTAATTGATGAATTTTTTGCTAGTCATTTTAAACTTCCCTATTTCAGCAAAACCTCCAAATTTTCCAGAAGGATTCCCAATGTATTGGTTGCTTAATGAGCTGTTAAGAGTGTCGGTAAACGTTGCCGTAAAATTGTTGTAGCCTAACATGTAACTTATGCCTAAACCAAAATACCAACCTTTATCCACCACATTGTCTCCTGTACCGTAAAGGCCATTTCCTGCCCCTTTTTTATATTGACTAAATCCAATAATGGGAATTAGAAGAAGTAAAACAAGAATCGATTTTAGGTTGTACATCAGTGGTTTAAATTAAATTTCAGAAAGAATGGCTTGCTCAACTTCAGAACTGTCCCAAACGTTTTCGAGATCATCAAATTGTCCCATTACTTTTTTCATAATGGCATCTTGTTTTTGACCTGCTTTCCATGCTTCAGAATAACGAATGTGACTAAAAGTAACTTGGCTGTAAAGAGGCATCCATTTGTCAGGATGTTTGCTAGAAAAGTGAGCTTCAATTTTCTTCTGTAATAAGAATTGAGGATCACCAACATAATCTCTCATTACGTAATAATTGTGGAGTGATAAGTCTTGAACACCATCACCGTCAGGTTTTCTAAGTTCTTGATATTCTGCAAAAACCTTAGTCCAATCCTCCTTGTGTTTTTGCATTAATTCCCACATAACCGTACAGTCTTCCATTCCAGAATTCATGCCTTGACCATAAAATGGCACTGTTGCATGGGCTGCGTCTCCCATTAAGGCTACTTTTCCAGAAGTCCATGGGTAACAACGGATAATTGATAAAGAAGATAACGGGTGATCTTCCCAAGCATCTCCTACATTGGGCATCATTTCATAAAAATCAGGGAAAGTGGTTTTAAATAATTCATCTACAGCAGCTGATGAAGTCAATTGCTCAAAAGAATTTTCTCCTGTTGAAGGCATAAATAAAGTACAGGTAAATGAACCGTCATCATTCGGTAATGCAATTAACATAAACTTTCCTCTGGGCCATATGTGTAAAGCATTCTTGTCAATTTTGTAAGAGCCATCATCGTTCGCCGGAAGTAACAATTCTCGATAACCATCATTAATAAAATGTTGGCTGTATTCAAAACGATCTAATTTTTGCATGGAATTGTAACGCACAGCAGAAAATGCACCATCACAAGCAAATACAACATCAGATTGATGTTCAGATTTGGCTTTCGTTTGCGTGTTTTCTAATTGAACAATACCTTGCTCTAAATCAACTCCAACACATTTTTCATTGTAATGGATAGTTGCTCCACCTTGCTTTTCAGCAATGTCCATCATCTTTGCATTTAAGCCTCCTCTAGATACAGAATAAATCGCCTGACCTTCTTTTCCATAAGGTTGGTAGTTCAGGTTGTTTTCCAAATCATGCATAATTCTGCCAGTCATTGGTATTGCAATTTTGGAAATTTCTTTTTCTAAGTTAACATTCTTTAAGGCTTTCCAGCCTCTATCAGAAAGCGAAAGGTTAATCGATTTTCCAGCTTTTATTTCTGCTTTTCGTATGTCTGATCTTCTTTCAAAAATGGTGACATCATATCCTGCTTTTGCAAGGTATACTGCCCAAAGTGAACCGACTAATCCTGCACCGACTATTGTTGCTGTTTTCATGAAATGAGTTTAAAAAGTGTTAAATTTTGTTAAGTTAAAAGTTGATAAAGTTGAAAGTTAACAAGTTGATCAAGTGAATGTGATTCTCGGTTTTGAATCGGATTGATTGAAGAACTTCAAATCTCAATTCCCAAAGCTTTCTTTAAAATTTTACCAAACCTATAAATGTCTTCAAAAGAATTGTAGAGAGGTATTGGAGCCATTCTAATAACATTGGGTTCTCTCCAGTCAGAAATTACAGCTTCTTCAGTCAGTTTGTCAAATAAATCTTTACCAAACCCATGAGCAATTACTGATACCTGAGTACCTCTTTCAGCCCAATCTCTAGGGGTTATTATTTCTAAGGATTGTTCAGTTGAAACTAACGATTCGTTCACATCATCAACAATAAATTCTAAGTATCCAGAAATCAGTTTTTGTTTTTTAAGGATTTTATCCATTCCTACCTCATCAAAAATATCTATGGCGGCTTTGTGAGCTGCCATAGAGAGTACTGGCGCATTACTCATTTGCCAGGATTCAGCTGTTTTCATGGGTTTAAATCCTTTTTCCATTAAGAAGCGGGTCTCTTTTTCTTGCCCCCACCAACCTGCAAGACGAGGTAATTCGGTATTGTTACAATGACGTTCATGAACAAAAACACCCGAAACTCCTCCAGGACCAGAATTTAAATATTTATAAGAACACCAACAAGCAAAATCAACATCCCATTCGTGTAATTTTAATTCAATATTTCCTGCTCCATGTGCTAAATCAAAACCACAATTAGCGCCCACTTGATGAGCAGCCTCTGTAATTGCTTTCATATTGAAAACTTGGCCAGTAAAATAATTAACGCCACCAATCATTACACAAGCTAAAGTATCTCCAGCTTCTTCAATAGCCGCAATAATATCTTCATTATGAATTGTTCGTTCTCCTTCTCTTGGAGCAATTTCAATGATGGCTTCATCTGGATTTAACCCTGCATTTCTCACTTGCATTTCTAATGCATATTGATCGGAAGGAAAAGCTTTGGCCTCACAAATTATTTTGTAACGGGAGGGTGTCGGCCGATAAAAAGAAACCAATAATAAGTTGAGGTTTACCGTAAGGTTGTTCATCACCACCACTTCTTCGGGTTTTGCACCTACAATTTTAGCAATGGGTTCAGCAAACATTTCATGATAAGCAAACCATGGGTTTTTAGCATGAAAATGTCCTTCAACACCCCACTTTGCCCAATCTTGTAATTCTGTATTGATATAATCTATGGTAGATTTTGGCTGCAAACCTAAAGAATTTCCAGTAAGGTAGATGGTCTCTTTTCCATCTATTACCGGAATATGAAATTGATCTCTGTATGCTTTTAATTCATCTTGCTCATCTAATTCCTGAGCAAAGCTTAAATTATTTTCGTAAGTCATTTAATTGCTTTTATAATGGAGGGTAAATATACAGAACAAAGTCAAAAATAAAGAACTATTGTACCCTTAAAAGCAGTAGACTTAATAAGTCTAATCCGCTTGTTTAGGGAGAAGTTGAAACGACATTCTGTGGATATTCGTTGTTCCTATTTTTGCAATTGCTTGACGGTGAGCTTTGGTCGGATATCCTTTGTTTTTATTCCAAGTATACTCAGGGTGTTTTTCATGCGCCGCAAACATAAAATCATCCCGATAAGTTTTTGCTAAAATCGATGCTGCCGCAATGGATAAATACTTTGCGTCTCCTTTAATGATACATTCGTGAGCGATGTTGGGGTAAGGCGTAAACCGATTGCCATCAATTAAAAGCAATTCAGGAAGTGTCTCTAATTGATCAACGGCTCTGTGCATTGCTAAGAAAGAAGCATTGAGAATGTTGATTTCATCTATTTCAATATTGTCTACTATTCCAACACCAAAAGAAATGGCTTCTTTTTCAATTTCAATTCTTAAGAGATTTCTATTCTTCTCAGAAATTTGTTTAGAGTCGTTTAAGATGTTGTTTTTATAATCTTTTGGTAAGATTACAGCAGCAGCATATACTGGGCCAGCTAAACAGCCTCTACCAGCCTCATCACAACCAGCTTCTATTAATCCTTTTTTATAATAACTTTTAAGCATATCTTCTAGTTTATAAAGTTAACGAGTTTTTAAAGTTAAAAAGTTTATCGTGTTATCGATAATGGTAGGGTTTAAAAAAGAACATCATTATCCATTCATCATTCTTCAATCGTTTTAAGAATTGAATCCCAAAGTCGATCACCAGTTTTTTTCCAGCTAAATTTTTTCGCTTGAATTTTGCTTTTGAGTATCAGGTCATTTCTTAATTGATTGTCTGAAGATATGGTAAACATCGCATTGGTTATCTCTTCAATTGAAAAAGGATCTACTAATAGACCTGCATCTTCTACAACTTCTGGCATAGAGGTAATGTTCGATGTAATTACAGGAACACCACAACTCATCGCTTCCACTAAAGGGATTCCAAAACCTTCAAAAATAGGAACATAAGTTAAGGCATAAGCTGAGGCCGTAATTTTATACAATTCTTGTTCAGGCAGTCTTCCAGTAAAAATAATGTCAGCTTTAAAATCTAAGTATTGAAATGTGTTTTCCATTTCGGTTGTCCACCACATTTTTCTTCCAACAATCAATAACTTAAAATCAGATTTAGTTTGTGATTTAAAGGCATTAAAAGCTTTAAAAAGACGAATTAAGTTTTTTCTAGGATGTAGTGTTCCTACAAATAAAAAAAATGATTTTCCTTGGGCATATTGTTGTTGAACTTTCTTTTTTTCAAGCTCAGAAATGGGCTTAAATTCTTCATTCGGACCGTTATAAACAACCTCTATTTTTTCAGGTTCAATGTGGTAAGTGTCAATGATGTCTTTTTTTGAGAATTGAGAAACCGTTGCGATTCTATTGGCCTGTTTGGCAAATTTAGGAAAGTATTTACAGTAGTATTTTCTTATTAATGTTGGAAGCTGTTCTGGGTGATGTTCAAAATTTAAATCATGAATCACACTTAATGTCTTGGTAGCTGTATTTAAGGGAATCATGCCATTTGTTCCAATAAAAATATCAGGTTTAACTTTTTTTAGAAGTCTCTTTAACGAGTAGCCATACCAAATCATATATAAAAAGGGATGCCTAGCTTGTGGACCTATAACGACTGCCGTTACATTTTTGTTGAAAATAAAATCCGGATGAGGCGGTCTATCAAAAATAAATAGGAATTGAACCGTAGCCTGTTTTTTAACGATATGTTTAAAAGACCCTTCGGTGAAAAGGCCTAAGCCATCCATTTGGTCTTTTAAAAGGAGTCGAGTATCTACAGCAATATTCAAAGTCATCTAATTTTAATGCGAATGTAATAATATTGAGTTAGATAAGTTATTTTTGTTCGAAATCAATTCTAAGTGCAAAAAAAATTCATAACCAATTTAAGCTTACTGTTATTGCTTAATGTTTTAATAAAGCCGTTTTGGTTGTTTGGTATTGATAGAACTGTTCAAAACTCAGTTTCAGCAGAAGAATATGGGGTTTATTTTACGCTCTTCAATTTTTCAATGTTGTTGAACATTTTATTGGATGTTGGCATTACCAACTTTAACAATAAAAACATAGCACAGCACAAGCAATTATTGACCAAGTACTTATCAGGAATCGTTGCTTTTAAATTCGTGTTGGCAGCAATTTACTTTATCATCACGTTTGTTGTGGGTTATCTTTCAGGGTATGATTCAGAACGGTTTTATATGTTGTTGTTTTTAGCGATCAATCAATTTTTAATTTCTTTTATTCAGTATTTAAGATCTAATATCGCTGGCCTACAAATGTTTGCTCTAGATAGTTTATTATCTGTGTTGGATAAAAGCTTGTTGATTCTTTTTTGTAGTGTTTTATTGTGGGGTAATTTTTTTGAAACACAATTCGAAATTATACAATTTGTTTACGCTCAAACATTGGCTTATTCAATTACTTTAATGGTTGTTTTTATTGCTGTTTATTCAAAATCAGATCAATTTAAACTGAAGTTCAATAAGCCCTTTTCTTTACTGATTTTAAAGCAAACCTATCCTTATGCCTTGTTGGTTTTAACCATGACCTTTTATTATAGAGTGGATGCAATAATGTTAGATATGATGTTGCCCGATGGAGAGTTGCAAACGGCTATTTATGCTCAAGCCTATCGGTTGATGGATGCTTCAAATCAAATAGGAGTGTTGTTCGCAGCACTGTTGCTCCCCATGTTTGCCAATATGATTAAGCACAACAAAAAATTAGAAGAGCTTGTTAAATTATCTTTCAGTTTAGTTTTTTTACCAGCAATTGTTGTGGCCATTTTTTCTGCTTCTTTTTCAAAAGAAATAATGGGGTTAATGTATAATGGAAATACAAATGCCTCAGTAGTTTTTGTAATTCTTATGTTTTGTTTTGTTGCCATTGCATCCACCTACATTTTTGGAACCCTGCTTACCGCAAATGGCAGTTTAAGAACATTAAATAAGTTAGCAATAGGAGGCATGGTTTTAAATTTGGGTTTAAATTATCTATTAATTCCAGCATTAAAAGCAGAAGGTTCAGCTTTGGCAAGTTTAATCACCCAGAGTTTAATAGTTGTTGCTCAACTATATTTTGTGAAAAAGACATTTAACTTTTCTGTGAACTATCCGTTTATTTTAAAACTATCCTTATATGTTATCTTACTTATTGCTACCTTGTATGGTGTCGAAGTTTATTTTTCTGGAATTTTTATTCAACTCGGTATATTTGTTTCGCTCGCAATTGTTACTGCTTTTTTAATGCGGATTATTAACCTTAATCGGATGATATCTATAGTGTTGAGTAAGGAATTGTAGGCTTATGAAAATAAATAGTTATTTTTGCAGTTATCACAAAAATAAAACAAGAAAAATAGTACACGCTTAATAGACTTAAATTAATGGAATCTAAAACTGAAAAAGGCTCAAACTTAAATTCAGAAAATTTAATCGTATTTTTTTACAAATGGAAGAAAATTCTCATTTCGGTTACGCTTGTTGCGCTGTTATGTTCTGTAGTAGGCTCACTACTTATTAAAAATAAGTATAAATCTACGGTAATCTTATTCCCAACAACAACAAGTTCAATATCTAAAGCCCTTTTATCGGCAAACAATACAGGTAGAGAAGATATCTTAAGGTTTGGTGAAGAAGAGGAGGCCGAACAATTACTTCAAATCCTAAATTCTGATGAAATTAGAAAAAGAATTGTTGAAAAATACAACTTAGTAAATCATTATGAGATTGATGCAGATGATGAATTTATAAATACTAAAATTCAAAAAGAATATGAAGCCAATGTCAGTTTTGAAAGAACAAAGTTTATGTCGGTAGAGATTAGTGTGTTGGATTATAATGCCGATACAGCGGCATTAATTGCAAATGATATTTCATCATTATTAGATACCGTTAAAAATAGGATGAGAAAAGAAATCGCTATTGATGCATTCGCTATCGTTTCGAATAGGTATAACGATCAAAAAGAATATGTTAGAGGCTTAGAAGATTCTTTAACGAGTTTGCGTAAGCTAGGAGTGATTGATTATGAATCTCCAGCTGAAAGAATTACAGAACAATTATCTATTGCGATTTTACAAGGTAAAAACACTGCGATAAAAGCGTTAGAACAGAAGTTAGAAGTATTGGGAAAGTATGGTGGAGCTTACGTTTCTATTCGTGAACAATTAGGGTATGAAAAGAGACAATTAACGTTTATTCATACCAAATATGAAGAAATTAAAGTGGATGCTGAAACGAACTTACAACATAAATTTATAGTTAATCACGCATTTCCTGCAGAAAAAAAAGCCTATCCAATAAGATGGCTAATTGTGGTTATCGCTACATTTTCAGCTTTTTTATTTACATTAATACTCTTGCTTTTTGTAGAAAGTTTTAAAAGTATAATGCAAAATAATGTTTAATGGATTTTAAACATGAGAATCATAACCTGTTCAGTTTAGTAATTGATAATTACAAGTTGTTATTGCTTGTAGGAATCATTGCGGGTATTTTATCAGTAGTATTTTCATCTGAAATTTTTATTGCACCAAAATATAAATCTGTCGCAATTATTTACCCATCAAATCTGAGTGAATATTCTGATGAAAGCCCTATTGAACAAATGATGCAATGGCTTGAGTCACGAAAGATTAAGGATAGGGTAATTAAAGAGAATGATTTATATACTCATTATGAGATAGAAGAAGAGGATGAATTTTCGTCTTATGACATTTGGGAGGAATATAATGAAAACGTTACTGTATCAGAAACAAGGTATGAATCTGCAGAAATAAAAGTGTTGGATATAGACCCTGAAAAAGCATACCAAATTACGAAATCTATCGTCAAACATTTTAGTGGGGTAGTTAAGGAAGTACATCAAAAGAGAGCTAAAGAAGTGTTAAAGTCTGTTGAAAAAGAATTTGAATGGGTAAAAAATAAGCTAGACTCCGTTTCGTATAAATTAAAGGCATTAAGAACGGATTATAGTATTATCAATTACGAATCTCAAAGTGATCATGTATCAAGGGGGTTTTTAAAAACCTTTGATGGGGCGAACTCTTCTTCTGTTAACGCGAAAGCGATACTCAATCTAAAAAATAATTTGGAAGAAAAAGGGGGTGAATTTATCACTTTAGAAAAGAGATTTTATCATTTACTGGAGGATTATAATTATTGGGAAAAGGAATACCTAAAATCAAAGAGAATACTGGAACGAGAAATAACGTATACAAATATGGTGAGTGAACCCTTAGTGCCTGTTAAAAAAGTGTATCCTGTTAGATGGATTATCGTTCTTTTTTCTACTTTCGGAGCAGTCACTTTTACGTTTGTTGTGCTTTTGTTTTCAACACAATTAAAAAGCGAATAATACAGTGATGAAAGTACTTAAACCATATTGGATTTATAGCATTAGCTTTTTTTTTATTGCATTAAATAGCTATTTAGTTGTTCAAGAATTTTTTTATTTAGCATTAGTTCCATGTGTTATGGCCATTGTATTTATGGCCTTCTTTAGGTTGGATCAGTTGATGTGGTTTATCGTTTTTTCTACCCCTCTGTCCATCAACTTAGAGGAGTTGGATATTGGTGGAATAGGGATGTACATTCCTACAGAACCCTTAATGTTTGGCGTAATGTTATTGTTCTTTTTTAGATTGTTATTGGAAAAAAAGTTTGATTCTAAGATCATCAAACATCCTATAACATTGGCCATTCTGGTTAATTTGGTATGGATAGCCATTACATCTCTTACCTCGGAAATGCCAATTGTTTCCTTAAAGTTTTTATTGGCAAGGGTTTGGTTTGTGGTTTGTTTTTATTTTATAGCCACTCAATTATTTAAAGAAAAGAATAATTATAAGAAATTTATCTGGGCTTATGTTATTTCCTTAACGGGTGTTATTTTTTACGCGGTTATTCATTTGTCCATGTATAATTTCGATCAAAAACCCGCTCATTGGGTAATGAATCCATTTTATAAAGATCATACCTCTTATGGAGCTGTTTTAGCAATGTATTTACCCATGTTATTTATCTTTTTTAATAAACGAAATACGCCTACGCTTAGAATCATATCTATTTTTTTAATTTCAATATTTACTATTGGAATTATTCTTTCCTATACAAGAGCTGCATGGGTCAGTTTGGCTGGAGCTCTCGTTTTATATCTTATTTATAAATACAAAGTAAAATTTAGAACATTATTGACTGTAGGAGTTGGCTGTTTAATTGCTTTGGCTTTTAGTTGGAATGCTTTAGTCATTAAAATGGAAAAGAATAGTCAAGAATCTTCTAATAAATTATCAGAACATGTAGAGTCCATATCTAATGTCTCTTCTGATGCATCCAACCTAGAGCGTCTCAATAGATGGAGTTCTGCTTGGAGAATGTTTCAAAAAAGACCATTTTTTGGTTGGGGTCCAGGAACTTATATGTTTCAATATGCACCTTTCCAAATGTCTAATGAACAAACCATAATTAGTACAAATAGTGGGAATATGGGCAACGCTCATAGTGAATATATTGGGCCATTAGCAGAGTCTGGGTTGTTTGGGATGCTTACTTTTATAATACTTGTTATTGTAGTTTTTACAAAGGGATCATTACTTTACCATCGCTTGCCAGAAGGAGAATTAAAAACGGTCGTATTACTTACTTTGTTAAGTCTGTTTACTTATGTAACACACGGGTTATTAAATAATTATTTAGATACCGATAAGGTTTCAGTTCCATTCTGGGGATTTATTGCGATTATAGTGGCAGTAGATGTATACCATAGCAAAGGACTAGTTGAGGCGGAGGCATAATAAGGCAATATCATCTTTATATTCCACTCCTTTTTTAAAATCAAATAATTGTTTTGATATGGAGTCAAGAATCCCTTGAGGAGAATCTTCTTTGCGTAAAAGAATCGCTTTTTTCAACCCTTTCATTCCGAATTCTTTATTTTTTCGATTGGGTTGCTCTACAATGCCATCAGTATAACAGGATAATATAGTGTTTTTTGGAAGGGTTATGTTTTTTTCAATAATGGAAGGAAATTCATCAAATATTCCGAGAACAGTACACCCATCAATTAGTGGACTGAATTGATTGTCAATCAATAGAAGTGGTGGATTATGACCCGCATTAATATATTGAAGGTTTCGAGTTTGTAAGTTGTATTTTCCAATGAAGGCTGTAATAAATTTTTCTCTATTGGTATTCGCTATAATGTTCTTGTTTAATTCAATTACTAGTTCGGATAAGGAGCTTGTTCGTTTGATAAGGACTCTTAGGTTTGCTTGAAAATTTGACATTAACAAAGCCGCAGAAACACCTTTTCCAGAGATATCCGCTATACAAAAAGCTATTTCGTTTTTGTTTAATTCAATAAAATCATAATAATCACCTCCAACTAAATGGTGAGGGCTGTAGCTTGCGGCAACTTCTATTTTGTCATTGTTTGGTAAGTTTTTTGGAAAAAGCATAGTTTGCATTTCTGAAGCTAATTCCATTTCTTTTTTTGCCGCAACTCGGTCAATGTTTTCTTTGTAGAGCCGTTTGTTCTCCACTGCAACGATAATAATGTTGGTAAGCGTTTGTATAAATGTTAGGTGCTTGATAATTGGACTGACTTCAATTTCTTTACCATCAAAATCTCCTAATAATAGATAGGCCAGTGGTTTCAGTTTATGAAATACAGGCACAATTACATCAAATGGGCTTAGGGCTCTATTTTTTTTAGAAGAAAGGACTTCAATCTCTTTGATATGTAGTAAATCAGTATCAATATTAATGAATTCACGGGGAGTTCCGATACACAATTCCTGAGACCATTCTTCTCCCGAATTACTAAACAATACTAACTTTCCAATATTCAGTTCTTCAATTAAAACATGTTTGTAAATTTCGATTAATTCATCTTGAGAGCTATTTTTGTTGATCTCTTTTGTAACTTGAAGTAAGGTGTCTAACTTTAGTTGATCTGATATGAACCTCTTTGCTATGTTTTCTGATGGAGTAGTCATTGTCTAAAATATACAATAACTAATATAAAATAAATTTACTGCATAAAAAAAAATCATCTTAATTTAAGATGGCTTTTGTGTAAATTAGCTTGGTTATCTTTAGAAATATAAAGAAAATCCAACATTAATTCCGAAACCTTTAGAACTACTCGTCTCGTATTTTATACTGGTATAGTTTATTCTTGGGTCAATAGAAATGTAATCATTTAAAGGAATGGCATAACCTATTCCAAAACCGTAGTAGAAGTTAGTTGAGCTGCTTCCCCCATTACTTGAGTTAATTATACCTAAACTTATTTCAGGGAAAAAGTTATTCATATAAAAGCGTCCAAATCCCCCTACATTAATAGCGGTTGAAGAGTTTCCGCTATAGGATACTGATGCAAACCCAAAATCAACACCTCCTGCAAGCTTCTCTGTAAAAAGTTTTCCAGTAGAAGTGTTTATTAGAAAAGTACTTGACGAAATTCCTCCAACAGAATTAGAATTAAATCCCAAATTAGATGTAGCTCCAATTATCGTTTTTCCTTTTTCAATTTGAGCATTCGCATTTTGTGTGAGCGCAATCATTAACATGAGGAATCCAATACTTGTAATTATCCTTTTCATTTAACGCTTATTGATTAGACAAGTGAAAAATAGGCTTTTACTCTTAAGAGTTGATTTTTTTTCCAGAAAAGGTGGATTAAAATCTATTTTTGGACGGTTGAAAATAATGAAGATTGCCTCACTTCTAATTTTAGAAGAACCTCTTTAAATGTCGCCCATATTCAAGGGAGCTGTTTTATTGTTAAATAAAGCAGTTTCGATTCCATTTATTGGCTGAAATTTAGAGCTTTGAATAGTTTTTTGTATCCTTTATAGGTTTTATAGGTTCTATTTTTGCTCTATTTTTTTTCAAACTTTTTATCTTTCTTTCCTTTTTGGAAAAAAAAACCGTCTTCTATAAAATAAGACGGTTTTAAATAAATTGAATATATTTTTCTAAACTTTCACTCTCTCGGAATAATCTCCAGATTCTGTCTTAATTCTAATGAAATCACCCTCGTTTATAAATAAAGGAACTTTCACTTCGGCACCAGTTTCAACGGTAGCTGGTTTAAAGGTGTTTGTTGCCGTGTTTCCTTTTTCTCCTGGTTCAGTGTATGTAATCTCTAAAACAATAGATGCAGGGAGCTCACAAATTAAAGCGGATTCATTGTCTGCATCAAAAACGATTTCGGCTGTATTTCCTTCTTTTAAGAGTTTTGGCGCGTTAATTATTTTTTCATCAATAAAGGTTTGGTCATACGTTTCATTATTCATGAAGTGATAAGTAGTCTCTTCTTTGTATAAATACTGGTAAGTTCGTCTTTCAACCCGAACATCATCTAATTTATGTCCAGAAGTAAAAGTGTTGTCAATCACTTTTCCTGTTTCTACATTTTTTAACGTAGTCCTGATAAATGCAGGCCCTTTGCCTGGCTTTACGTGCTGAAAATCTGTAACCGTATAAATACCATTGTTAAACCGAATACATAATCCTTTTTTTATTTCTGATGTACCTACCATTTTTTTTTTTTTAAGATGTTGATATGGTTAAAATGTTTTTTTGATTAGCAGTTTAACCTTATATATTTTCTAGTCCTTTAATTAATTTAAAGGCCCTCTAATAATTCCTTTCGTTGAGTCTTCAATAAATTTCAGAATAATTTCTTTTTCTTTTGATTTGGGTTCCTCTTGCTCAATTACCTTTACCGCGTTTGATACATTTAAACCTCTAGTATAGATGTTTCTATAAATATCTTCTATTTGAGTTACCGCTTCATCTGAGAACCCTCGTCTTCTTAAGCCTACAGAATTTACTCCAGCAAATGTTAATGGGGCTCTGGCGGCTTTAATATAAGGAGGAACATTTTTTCTAACGTTAGATCCTGCGGCAATAAAAGCATGGTCACCAATTTCTACAAATTGTTGAACACCAACAACACCCTCTATAATTACAAAGTCACCTAAGACAACATGTCCAGCAAGATTCACACAATTTGCTAAGATACAGTTGTCACCAACAATACAATCATGAGCAACATGTACATACGCCATTAATAAACAGTTTTTACCGATAACAGTTTCATTTCTATCTGTTGTTCCTCTGTTTATCGTAACACATTCTCTAATAATACAATTGTCACCAATTTCTGTAGTCGTTACTTCATCATCAAATTTCAAATCTTGCGGGATTGCAGAAATTACGGCTCCAGGAAATATTTTGCAATTTGAGCCAATTCTTGCACCGCTAAATATGGTGACATTTGGTCCTATCCATGTGCCGTCTCCAATTACAACATCTTTATAAATGGTTGTAAATGGTTCAATGATCACATTTTTACCAATTTTAGCTTCTGGATGGATATTTGTGTTGGGATAGTTTTCCATTATTATAAATTGAATGCTTTAATTTTAAACAACTGCTGCTGAAACTTTAGTTGTTTTTTTTTCTTCTTTAACAATTTGTGCCATTAATTCAGCTTCTACTGCCAATTGACCATTTACATAGCCTTTTCCTCCCATGGATACAATCCCTCTTCTTATCGGGATTAATAAATCCAATTTGAATATTATCGTATCGCCTGGGATTACTTTACGCTTAAATTTTACTTTATCAATTTTCATAAAGTAAGTGTTATAGTTTTCAGGATCAGGTACTGAGCTTAAGGCTAATATGCCACCACATTGAGCCATAGATTCAACCATTAATACCCCTGGCATAACAGGATTGCTAGGAAAGTGCCCCGTAAATTGAGGTTCGTTAAGGGTAACGTTTTTAACACCAACAATACTTGTTTCATCCATTTCAATGATCTTATCCACTAATAAAAATGGATAACGATGAGGGAGCATTCTTTCAATATCATTTATATCATAGATAGGAGCTTTGCTTAGGTCAAATTTAGGCGCTGCATTCCGTTGTTGTTTAATGATTTTTTTAATCATTTTCGCAAAATCTACATTCCCTTTATGTCCAGGTCTTGCAGCTAAAATGTGGCCTTTAATTGGTTTTCCAACTAAAGCTAAATCACCAATTATATCTAATAATTTATGCCTTGCAGGTTCGTTTTGAAAGTGCAACGTTAAATTGTTAAGCACACCAGTTTCTTCAACTTTAATGTGTGGTTTTCCTAATAAATCTGCAATTTCATCTAGTTTTTCTTGGGGTAGGGGTTTGTCAACCAGTACAATAGCGTTATCCAAATCACCACCTTTAATTAAACCGTTTTTCGCTAAAATTTCTAACTCTCTTAAAAAAACAAATGTTCTACATTTTGAAATTTCATTTTCAAATTCACCAATATGATACATGTGTGCATGCTGTGTGCCTAAAGTTGGAGAATTATAATCAACCATTACCGTTAAACGGAATTCATCCTGAGGCACTAATAGCATTTCAGTTTGTCTCTCCAGATCTTCGTAAGTAAGGTTTTCAGTAACAACGAAGTAGTCTTTTTCAGCTTCTTGTTCAATAATGCCAACTTGTTGAATTGCTTCAACAAAAGCAAATGCACTACCATCCATTATCGGAACCTCAGACCCATCCAACTGAATTAAAGCATTATCTATTTCCATTCCAGATAACGCAGCTAAGATGTGTTCTGTTGTATGGATTTTGACTCCGTTTTTTTCAAGGGTTGTACTTCTGGATGTATCTACTACTAAATCCGCATCCGCATTTACGATAGGTTCTCCTTCAATGTCAACTCGTTGAAATTTAAACCCGTGATTATCATCTGCTGGAAGAACAGTTAGTATCGCTTTTTCTCCGGTGTGTAAACCAATTCCAACAACAGAAAAAGGTGCTTTTAGGGTCTTTTGTTTAGACATATTTTTTTAATTATTTATTTTTTCAGTTCCCATTTTAGTTTTATTTCAAATGGGATCAATTCAATTTCACTTCGATGGTTATCGAAACTATTGTATTAAATTTTCTAATTCTTTTATTCTATTAATGATACTGGGTAAATTTTTAAATGCCGCATATGATTTCATATAATCTTTATAACTAAATGCAGGAGAACCTTGTAATATTTGATCGTTTTTAATGTTTTTTGAAACACCAGATTGACCTGCAATTTTCACATTATCTCCAATGGTAATATGTCCCGTAATTCCAACTTGTCCACCAGTCATACAGTTTTTTCCAATTTTTGAAGATCCTGAAATACCTGTTTGTCCTGCAAGAACAGTATTTTCTCCAACAACAACATTGTGTGCAATATGAACCAAGTTATCTGTTTTAACCCCTTTTTTTATAAGGGTAGAACCCATAGTGGCTCTATCAATACAATTGTTTGGCCCAATTTCAACATCATCTTCAAGAATAACATTACCTATTTGAGGTATTTTATCAAATCCACCTTCTTTTTTAGGGGCAAAACCAAACCCATCAGAACCAATTACGGCACCAGCATGTAAAATACAGTTCGCACCAATTACACAATCATGATAAATTTTAACACCAGGATATATTATGGTGTTTTCACCAATGGTAACATTATCTCCAATAAAACATTGAGGATACATTTTAACATTATTTCCAATTACCGCATGATCACCTATTGCAGAAAAAGCACCGACATAAAGATCCTCTCCTAAAGTAGCACTTTCAGAGATGGATGTTTGTTTATCAATACCCAGTTTGTTATGCTTAAATTGATTGTAAACTTCTAATAATTTAGTAAAGGACTGATAGGCATCATCAACACGAACTAAAGTGCAAGTTGCTTTAATCGGTTTTTCTAAGGTTAAACCTTTGTTCACAATAACTATGGATGCATCTGTGGTATACAAATGTTCTTCATAAGCTAAGTTGGCTAAAAAGGAAAGAGATTGAGAAGCTCCTTCTTCAATTTTTGAAAGCGTATTTACTATTGCTTCAGGGTTCCCCTCTACATTACCGTTCAATAATCCTGCTATTTGTTCTGCTGTAAATTCCATTGCTCTCAAAATTAACTTTTTGAAAAGAATTTTACTAATTTTTAGCAGTCTTTTAGAAGGAAGTTTTTAATTTAATTAATGCTTAGGGAAGCAGATAAACCATTTTTTTACAGGGGTAGCTAAAGCGCTGATGCTAAATGTATCGGCAGCCTTTTTTATGTCAAGTGTTTTTCCGTTTTTAAGTAAAATGTTAATGTTATCCATTTTAGGATTGTAGGCATTGTTAATAATGCTGTTTTGAAATACAAAATAGGGTATTTCTTTTTCATTTAATTTCAGTTGGCTTTTTATCCTTTTTGAAATTTCGGTGACTTCCGTTTTGTCAAACTTTTTTCGTTGGATTTTAATCTTAAATAAATCTCGATTAATTAACATTTGACAAAGTCTAGATAAGGTTTTGTCGGAATGGTTTTTCCAAATCTTAATGGAAGCCATAATGTCAATATCATCTAAATCTGCAAATATTTTTAACAGTTTTGGATTGTCTATAAATGATTGTAAATCATGCTTATTGTACAAGAATTCTTGAAGTGCTGGCGTAGCAAATAGATTCTTGTCTTTTATCGCTAATTCTTTCGCTCTTTTTAAAATGTTAACCAATAAATTTTCTGCAGATAATACTGTTTTATGAAGGTACACTTGCCAGTACATTAATCTTCGAGCAATAATAAATTGTTCAACAGAGTAGATGCCTTTTTCCTCAATAACTAATTCGTCGTTTTTAACATTAAGCATGGTAATTAAGCGGTCTGTATTTACTTCACCTTCAGAAACTCCAGAGTAAAAACTATCTCGTTTTAAGTAGTCAATTCTGTCCATATCTAATTGGCTAGAAACCAATTGGTATAAGAACTTTTTTTTGTATTCGTTTCTAAATATTTCAAGCGCTAAATTTAATTTCCCTTTAAACTTATGGTTGAGTTCATCCATAAACAGCGTAGAAATTTCTTCATGAGAAATTCCGTTAACAATACTATGCTCTAAAGCATGAGAAAATGGGCCATGACCAATATCATGCAATAAAATTGCAATGGATACCCCTTCAGCCTCTTCCTCTGTAATCGTATGCCCTTTTGAGCGAATAACTTCAATTGCTTTTTGCATTAAATGCATGGTGCCTAATGCATGGTGAAACCTTGTGTGTAGTGCTCCGGGGTAAACAAGGTGAGTTAACCCGAGTTGTTTTATTCTTCTTAAGCGCTGAAAATAAGGATGTTCGATAAGATCAAAAATAATATCATGGTTAATTGTAATAAAACCATAAATAGGATCGTTAAATATTTTATTTTTATTCAGCTTTGACATTAGGTTAAGAATTTCTTGCAATATCAAAAGTATAAAATCTTGAGAATCAATAAGAGTTTATTGAAGAAAAAGTAAATAAAAATAAAAACCTTAATTATTAACCGTTCACTTTAGTAGGTAAAGTACTATTTTTGGAAGAGCAATCAAGAGAGAAAATAATACTAAAGGATATAAATAACAATATGGAAGCAATTAAAATACTTTGGGCAGATGATGAAATAGATTTATTGAAGCCCCATATTTTATTTTTGGAAGAAAAAGGGTATCAAGTTTTATCTACACAAAGCGGTGATGAGGCCTTGGATATTTTAGATGAAGAAAGAGTGGACCTTGTTTTTTTAGATGAGAACATGCCTGGTCTATCTGGTTTAGAAACTTTAGAGATCATGAAAGAAAAATTTCCTAGCCTACCGGTAATTATGATTACCAAAAGTGAGGAAGAATACATTATGGAAGAGGCAATTGGGGCCAAAATATCTGATTACTTAATCAAACCAGTTCATCCAAAACAAATCTTACTTTCTATAAAAAAGAACTTAGATACGACTAGGTTAGTGAGTGAAAAATCGACCTCTAATTATCAAAAAGAGTTTAGAGAAATTGGGATGATGCTAAATGATCATTTGGACGAGGCTGAATGGATAGAGTTGTATAAAAAGCTGGTATATTGGGAGTTAGAGTTGGATAGGTCTGAAGATAGTGGGATGGATGAGGTTTTTCAAATGCAAAAAACCGAAGCCAATGCTCAGTTTGGAAAGTTTGTTGAACGCAATTATGTAGATTGGTTAAATCATCCTGAAGATGCGCCCACCATGTCGCACAATTTGTTTAATAAACATGTAATTCCTGAAATAAAAAATGACGATACTCCGGTGTTTTTTATGGTGATTGATAATTTGAGGTATGACCAATGGAAAACGTTAAGATCAATCTTAGTTCAAGATTACTGGATAGAGGATGAAGATGCTTTTTATAGTATTTTACCGACCACAACTCAATATTCTAGAAATGCAATTTTTGCAGGGATGATGCCTTCAGAAATTGAACGGAAATATCCAGATAAATGGGTAAATGACGAGGATGAGGGCGGTAGAAACTTAAGTGAAAAATTCTATATTGGAGAACAGTTAAAAAGGAATGGATTGGATATAAAATTCTCCTACAATAAGGTGCTGAATGAGAGTTATGGAAATAAGGTGTTAAAAGAAATTCCTGGAATGTTTAATAACCCTTTAAATGTAATTGTATATAACTTTGTTGATATGCTGTCGCATGCCAGAACAGATATACAAATTATTAAAGAATTGGCAAGTGATGAGTCTGCCTACCGTTCAGTAGTTAAATCTTGGTTTGAGCATTCAACTTTACTCAGTGTTTTTAAAGAAATTGCTGCTAGAAAAGGAAAGGTGGTTATTGCGACTGATCATGGATCTATTCGAGTTAAAGAGCCTTCAAGGATTGTAGGCGGTAAAGATGTGAATGCTAATCTTCGATACAAGCAAGGAAAGAGTTTAGATTATAACGCTAAAGATGTGTTAGCTGTTAAAAACCCTGGAGATATTCATTTGCCAAAAGTAAATGTGAGTCAATCTTTTGTTTTTGCTAAATATGATAAGTTTTTTGCTTACCCTAATAATTATAATCATTACGTAAAGTATTATAAAGATACTTTTCAGCATGGTGGAATATCTTTGGAAGAAATGCTCATCCCAATAGTAAAACTTAGTCCAAGATAGTTTAATGGTTCAATGAGTTCATGTTACAAAGCATGAGTTACTCTTTTTTTTGTGGATTAAGATTTTTAATTTTTCTAAAAAACCTCATATTCTTATCGCTTAGCATCATAAAATGAACAAAAAAAAATATATAGCCTGTTCGGAAGCTGACCTTAATGGAATTGCTAAGCAATTAGTTTTAGACTTTTCAGCCAACAGAGTTATCCTTCTTTACGGAGAAATGGGGGTGGGAAAAACAACGTTAATTAAAGTGTTGTGCAAAGAATTAAAGGTTGAAGAACCAACGAATAGCCCCACATTTTCTATTGTAAATGAGTATTTATCTACCGATGAAAAATCAATTTATCATTTTGATTTTTATAGGATAGAAGAAGAAGACGAAGTTTTTGATATGGGCTATGAAGATTATTTTTACAGCAATAATTATTGTTTCATAGAATGGCCAGAGAAAATACCAAACTTAATTCCTAAAAATGCGGTTAAAGTTCTTTTAGAACTGGATGAAGAGAATAATAGGTTGATTTCTATTGGATGATAAATAGTTATTTTTAACTTTGTAGTAAACCCCCATACAAATATGGCTACATCAGATGATTTACTAAAATCCTTGGCCCAAGGATTTATGCCCCAAGAAGAAATGTTAGAAATTGCTCCTAAAAGGAGGAAGCTTCAAATAGGAATTCCAAAAGAAACTTCATTACAAGAAAGAAGAGTACCGGTTGTACCAGATGCTGTTTCCGTTTTAGTCAATAATGGACATGATGTTATTATAGAAACAGGTGCTGGAGATGGTTCTAGCTTTAGCGATAAAGACTATTCTGAAGCTGGAGCAACTATTGTTTATTCCACCGAAGAGGTGTATAAAGCAAGTATGATTTTAAAAGTTGAACCGCCTACTTTGCAAGAAATTGACTTAATGCAACATGGTCAATTATTGATTTCTGCATTACAATTGCCCATACAACCCAAAAACTTCTTAAAGAAGTTAATGGCTAAAAAAATTACGGCGATTGCTTTTGATTATATAAAAGATCCCGAAGGTATGTTGCCTATTGTACGTGCTATGAGTGAAATTGCAGGGAATACCTCAATTTTAATTGCTGCAGAATACTTGAGTAGTTTACACAAAGGTCAGGGACAAATGTTTGGTGGTATTTCTGGAGTTTCTCCAACAGAAGTAGTTGTTTTAGGTGCCGGTACTGTAGGGGAGTTTGCGGCAAGATCTGCATTAGGATTAGGAGCTTCTGTAAAGGTTTTCGATAATAATATCCATAAATTAAGAAGGTTACAAGCTATCTTAGGGCAGAGAATTGCGACTTCAGTTTTACAACCTGCAGTTTTAGAAACTGCACTAAAATCTGCAGATGTAGTAATTGGAGCAATCAGTTCAACTATTGGGCGAGCACCAATTGTTGTTACAGAAGAAATGGTGAGTCAAATGAAAGACTTCTCTGTAATTGTAGATGTGAGTATTGACAAAGGAGGTTGTATTGAAACTTCAGAAGTAACCAGTCATGATGCACCAATTTTTTCTAAATACGGGGTGATTCATTATTGTGTACCTAACATTGCATCAAGAGTGTCAAGAACCGCTTCTTATGCCTTAAGTAATGTAATTACTCCTACAATATTAGATACTGGAGAGTTTGGAGGTTTAGAGACGATGATTAAATCATATATGGGAATTCAAAACGGTGTATATGTTTATAAAGGAGTGCTAACCAATAAATATTTAGCCGAAACTTTCGGATTAACTTATAAAGATATTAACCTGTTATTAATGGCAATGTAAAATGGCAATAGACAAAAAAAGGCTTTATTATAGATTGAAATTTTACGGATTAGGATTTGCATTAGGTTGTGTTGCCGTTTGGGCTACACTGTATAATGGAAGAGATGAACGATCTTCTTGGTTGCCAGAAGGTAGAGTACTCGAATTTTTAGAACGTACTGAAATCGATATCAATGAGACCTTAAAGTGTCAGTTGGAGTGTGAAGGTATTCCAGAAAACTTTATGGACAGTACGTTTTGGGCAAATGCTGTAGTCGATTTTGATAAAAGTGCTACAAAGAGAAAACCATGTCCGGAACATTATATTGAATCCACCTTAAAAGATGGCAGACAGCTTTCTATTTTTGTAGAGAATTGTGAAACTTGTTTTGATTGCAAAGGCGAGGGTGTTGCATCTTTAAGAAGCTTTGAGCACATTACTCAGAAAGAAAATGCTTGTGACTGTTAACGTTTAACTAAAAGTTGTAGTAATTCGATAGATTGTATTGCATTTAGGTGTTGTTCTAGCTCTTTTCTTTTTAGATTCACATCTAAAACTAGCGTTGGTTTTAAACAGAAGCAAATTTTATTTACAAATATAGGATGACTAGGGGGCAAATGTTGTGGCGTAAAATAATGTAATGCTGAATAGGGTCGCCCCAAAAAACGATCAATCACCTTATTCAGATAAAATGCATTGGAAAGAGCAACTCAATCTATTTATTCTTTCCTGCACTTCGGCTACTCTCAGCATAAAACCTGGCATGAAACGAAGTTTAGCGAAGCCAATCCAGACGTAGAAATGTGCTCTTTTGCAAATGTATCTAAAAGCATACAGCGTCTGTATCCCCATGTTCATGGGGAAGAGATCACCTCTTATATTCTTTTTCTTACTTCAGCTTCCTGATCAATAAGTAGTCCTTCACTAATTTAATTAATGCAGTATAATTAGGTTCAGTTATTCATTTTAGAGTCATTAGCAAAATCTATTTTCTTTGATTTAGAGGTACAACTATTTTTGCTTAAAACCTAAATCCCACAATTTTTGGACTTGATTCATGAATCGGATTTTTTTGATCTATCTTTAGTCGCTGGTGTGAGGCCTTAATTTCAAATGTAAAAACAAAAGCAGAATCAACTTATAGGATGAATGGAGTAAATCTTGGTGTCCGTCTTGCTTTAAGGTTTTAAAGCTTCCCAACTACCACTTCTTTTAAATCAGATTTCTGAAGATATTTAACCGCTAATTCTAATAAAGTTTTAGCGCTTATTTCTTTTATGGTTTTGATGTAGTCGTTGTAAAAATCATAATCCAACCCATATTCATGCACATTATCAAATAAAGAAGCCATATTAAATGGTCCGTCACAAGAGCTTAGGAGTTGTCCTAGTAAATAATTTTTGACCAACTCTAACTCTTCCTCAGTAATTTCTACAGTTCTTATTGTTTCAATCTCTTTGTAAATTTCGGTTAAAGCAGCTTTAGTAACATCGCTTCCTACTTCCGTAGAGATAAAGAAATAACCAGCCTCTTTTAAAGAGAGTATCCCTGAACCAATACCATAAGTATAGCCTTTGTCTTCCCTGATGTTTTTCATAAGTCGAGAACCAAAATAACCACCTAAAACAGTGTTTAATATTTCTAAGCCAAAATAATCTTTATGCGTTTTGATGGGAAAGGTTCTACCAATTCGAATGGCAGATTGTAATGCCTTTTCCTTCTCAATATAAATAGGAGAATTGTCTGTTTCTGGAATCGTTAAGTGTTGGATTGAAGGTGTCTTCTTAACCGTGTCTTCTTGTCCAAAAAAAGTATTCAAGGTATCAATATGTTCTTTGTTTACATTTCCTGAAACAAGGATGTTGCAATTTCCTAAGTTGTAGTTGTTGTTGTAAAATGCAGTCAGGTCATCAATAGAAAGGTTGCTGTAGTCGTCTAGTTGCACAGGTTTACCATAAGGGTGGTCCTCTCCAAAAATAGCACTCATAAATGTTGAACGAGCAACAAACGAAACTTTTTCTAGGCTAGTTTTAAATCGTTCTGAAGCGTTTTTTTTGTAGATGTTAAATTCCTTTTCGGAAAGTTGAGGGGATAAAACAACCTCTTTTACTATAGGTAAAACACTGTTCAAGTGTTTGTTAAGTGTGTATAGTGTTAATGATGCGGTATCATAAGTGTTTTCAACCTCTAAAAAAGCACCATAATTGTCTATGCCTTCAGAAATTTCTTGAGCAGAATAATTTTCCGTTCCTTCTTTTAAAAGCCCATTGGTAGATGATGCCACTAATACTTTGTTTTGAAAGAGATTTCCTGCTTTAAAAATAAAGTCAATTTTTATGATTTCTTGACTGCCTCCATTGATATAATTTACCTCAATCCCATTGTCTAAATGAGTTTTAGTAACGGCTAAAAATTCTATATTATTAACTTGTTTAAAAGCTGGAGCTTCTTTTCTGTTGATTTCAGTCATATTATTTTGTCTTAGCGTAAATTAGAGTAGAACAGTTCGTTTCAATTAGGATGTCATTTGCTACCCTTTTTAGGTCTTCAGAAGTCACCTTTTGATAGTGCTCTACTTCTAAATTTACAGCATTGGCATCTCCAAGCAGTTCAGCAAAAGATAAATTCATCGCTTTGTTTAGAACGCTTGTTTCAGCAAATTCGGTAGTAGATTCTATCTTATTTTTAACTTTAGTCAGTTCAGCTTTATTGACCAATTCACTTTTTATTTTTTCGATCTCTTTAAGTATTGCTTCTTCTGCCTTTTCAAAAGAAACATTGTCTGCTAATTTACCGGTTATGGTAAATAACCCTTCATCAAAACTACCAGAAATAAAAGCGTTGATATCACTAAATAGTTTTTGTTCTTTAATTAATGAGATGTGAAACCTTGAAGATTTTCCTAAAGAAAGAACATCACTCAAAAGATCTGAAATAAAATAATCTTGATGTTGTTTGTTGCACATTTTGTACGCTTTGTAAATGGCGTTAGTCGGTACATCACGTTCTACTCTTAGTCTTTTTTCTTCTGTTTGTTGAGGGTCTTTAGGTAGCTTTCTTTCCGTAATGGTTCCTGAAGGGATGCTCTCGAACCATTTTTTTGAAAGTGCTTTTATTTCTTCTAACTCAATATTTCCTGCAACAGTTAAAATGGCATTGTTAGGAAGGTAATGCTTCTTAAAAAAAGCTTTAACATCCTCCATAGTCGCATCCTCTATGTGGCTAATCTCTTTACCAATTGTTGCCCATCTGTAAGGGTGGTTTTCATAGGCTAATGGTCTAAGCAATAACCAAACATCACCATAAGGCTGGTTGAGGTAGTTTTGTTTAAACTCTTCAATAACAACACTCCGTTGAACTTCTAAACTTTTGTCCGTAAAAGCTAAACTTAACATCCTGTCTGATTCCAACCAAAATGCAGTTTCTAAATTATCTTTAGGTAAGGTCATGTAGTAGTTGGTCATGTCATTTGAGGTAAATGCATTATTACTACCGCCAACTTTTTGTAAAGGCGTATCAAAGTCAGGAATATTAATAGAGCCTCCAAACATCAAGTGCTCAAACAGATGTGCAAAACCAGTTTGCTTTTCATCTTCATCTCTTGCGCCAACATCATATACAATGTTAAAAGCCACTATCGGAGTTGATTTGTCTTGGTGTACGATTACTTTAAGACCGTTTTCTAGCGTAAATTTATCAAAATGTATCATTCAAGTTATTTAGTGTTACAAAGAAACTGAATAAAAAAGACGGGGCCTGCAATTGCGCCCTCTTATTTTAGGATAAATTTATTTTTTTCTTTTACGCGTATTTATTCCCAATGAAATTCCTGTTCTAAGGGCATTTTTTTGAAATACGGTATAAATGTTTACAGGGATATTTATTTCGCCAGATTTGATACTAAACCCTAAGCCAATTAAAAAACCAACACTTAATTCAAAGTCACCCCTGCTATCCAGTCTTTTACTAATGTAAGAGGGGTTGGTTGCAAAGTTGGTGATTGAAGTGTCGCTTGAACTGCTTTGTTGTTCATTCCAATGAGATTCTAATTGCCAAGTATTGGTGTCATCATAATAGCCTGAAGCAACTTGTGTTATGCCAAAACTTGGTCCAAAGGCAAATTCAAATCCAGTTTTATTGTCTCGTATTCCATGTAGAATAGTTATAGATGGCATCATTAATCCTTGCTCTAGTCCTGTAATAGAGGGTATAAACTCGAATAAACCTTGTACCCTCCTTTGGTTTAAGTATTGACTTTCAAATTGATACCCAAAATTGAAGAATACGGGAACGGCATCAAATCCACCAGCTGACTCTTCACCTTTTATTATATCTTGATTACTTCCAAGCAGAGTAACAACTCCCATTCTAGTTCCAGACAGATTGAGTCGATTTATTCCTTTATTATTGATGTAGTTTTCACGACTGAATTTTTTTAGGAGTACTGCTTCTAATTCTTTATCATTTTCTAAGCCCATCATTTCTCGAATAGAGATGATAATCATATTTTTCAGTTGATCTTCAAGGCTTAAGAATTCCTTGGTAATGGAATGCTCTACCCGATTCTCTTTGACATCAATTAATCGAAATGAAATAATTATACCATCTCTCATTTGTTCTATTTGACCGCTTAGTATTTTATCTGCACCTATTTTATTGCCTGTTCTTACCAAACATTGTTTACTGTAGCAAGAAAATGGATCAGAATTTAGAAGACTGTCGATAGCGAGAATAGGTTTTATATCTTCTGCATATAAAACCGTGTAGATATTTAGTTTGCTAAATTCTCTTCTCGTAATATTTCCAAGAATTTTGGAAGAGTAATTTTTGAGATTTGTTTCGTTTACATTTAGAATTGCACAATTGATATTTTCTGATTGTGCAGATAGTTTTGAAAAACTAAGAATAGTGAATAAGATAAGAAGACATTTTGTGATTTTCATGATGAAATAGTTGAGTAGTTAATAATTTCTTCAAAACTAAAACAGCATTAAAATTCATGAAAACATAAAAATGAGATAAACTGACTTTTTAAACATTCGGATTGAATGCTTAACCTCTCTTGTAAAAAGTTTTTTTGTTGTTCTATCCTGATTTTTAAAAGTTGTATTTTGTTGATTTAAGGTGAATGAGTTCCTGTTTATATTCAGCCATTATATCGGCGATGATTTTATGTACAGGATCAATCGAATCTATTAGTCCAGCAACTTGACCAATTTCTAGTTCACCTTCATCTAAATCTCCTTCAAACATTCCTTTTTTTGCTCTTCCTCTCCCTAATATTTCTTTTTGTTGGGCAATGGTTGCACCTTTATCTATTTCTTCTGTAATTTTGGTAAAGAATTTATTTTTAATTAACCGAACCGGAGTTACTTCCTTTAGCGTTAATAGCGTAGCGCCGTCTTTTGCGTTTACAATTTCAGTTTTAAAATTGGTATGCGAAGAAGCTTCTTGGGATGCAGCAAACCGACTTCCCATTTGTACTCCATCTGCACCTAAAATCATGGCAGCAAGCATTCCTTTTCCAGAACCAATTCCTCCTGCGGCAATTATTGGAATGCTGATTTCCTTTTTTATCATGGGTATTAAGCAGAGTGTGGTAGTTTCGTCTCTACCATTATGTCCGCCTGCCTCAAATCCTTCAGCAACAATAGCATCAACTCCTGCTTCTTGAGCTTTATGAGCAAACTTTACTCCAGGAACAACATGCGCCACTATTATTCCGTTTTCATGAAATAAATTGGTGTATTTTTTTGGATTACCTGCTGAAGTAAAAACAATTTTCACCTCTTCCTCAATGATGATGCTAATCAATTCATCAATTTGAGGATACATAATTGGCAGGTTCACTCCGAATGGATTTTTTGTTGCCTTTTTACATTTTTGAATATGTTCTCGAAATGTTTCTGGGTGCATAGATCCTGCCCCAATTAATCCTAAACCTCCATTATTACTTACAGCAGAAGCCAGTTTCCATCCACTATTCCATATCATTCCTCCTTGAATAATAGGGTGTTTTATCTGAAATAGAGTGCAAATTTTATTGTTCATAGATTAAATTAATAAATGTTGAATTAGATGTTCTACGAAAGTACAAAATACAAGTATTAAAATAGTTTATTTAATTGCTCTTACTTTAATATTGCTAATAAGTTATCTATATTTGCAGCTATGCGTAAAGGGTTGTTAACATTCGTTATGATGTCTATGTTGTCATTGCCTAGCTTTTGTCAATACAATTTAGATTATGGAATCTCTGCTGGCGTGTCTAATTATTTAGGCGAAATAGGTGGGGGAGCAGGTGTTGGAAGAGGTTTTTTAGCCGATACAGATTTTGGATTTTCTAGATGGACTATTGGAGGTTTTATTCGTTATAAGTTAATTCCTAGTTTCGCAGTTAAAGGGTCTTTAAATTATATCAGACTTTCTGGAGATGATTCAAAATCACTTAATCCTGCAAGAAGAGCTCGGAATTTAAATTTCAAGAATGATATTTTAGAATTATTAGCCATTGGTGAGTTTTATGTTTACCGAATCAATGATGTTGGTGGAAGTGGTAGGTATAACACTGATTTTAATATTTATCTTTATGGAGGAACCGGTGTTTTTTTTAATGACCCTAAAGGGCAAGACGAAATTTCTGGAAAATGGGTTGCTTTAAGACCATTGGAAACAGAAGGAGTCTCTTATAGCTTTATTAATTTAACAATTCCACTGGGAATAGGTTTTAATTATACCTTAAATAGAAAATACCGTATAGGTTTGGAAATTGGATGGAGAACTACGTTTACAGATCGAATAGATGATATTAGCGAGTTTTATGCAAATGATTATGACGGCATTTCAAATAAGACTTCACAAGAGTTATTAACGCTAATTAATAATGACGCTGAAGAAGGTTCAGAAATTGAGCTTGCAAGTTTTGATGCAGGGAGTAGAAGGGGGAATCCAGAAAATAATGATTCTTATATAACGGCTACTTTTAATTTTAGTTGGGTAAAAAAAGGCCGGAGTAATTTTTATAAGTCAAGAAGTAGTTGGGTGCTAGGAAAGAATAAGAGAAGAAGACGAAAATCAAGAGCTAAATTCTAAAGGAATATAAAGACAAAAAAATCCCGAACATTGTTCGGGATTTTTTTGCTTAGGAAAGTGTTGAGGATTAATGATCCATTCCGCCTTTTTGGCAACAAGGAGATAAATTGTTATACGATTTTTGGTTGGCATTAATATCATCTGCATCATAACCAGTTTCACTAATCGCTTTTTTGATTTGATCAGGAGTTGTTTTAGCAATTTTGTATTTAACGGTTAGTTCTGCTTTCTCAACGTTTAAATCAGAAGTGATGACCCCTTTTTCATATGCCATTGCTTTTTCTATAGTCGTTTTACACATGCCACATTGGGCTGAGGTTTTAATTAGTATTGTCGCTGTTTTCTTACTCTTTTGAGCTTGCAGGTTTGTTGTTCCTATTGCGAAAATTGCAATGAAGATAATCGTTGTTAAATTTTTCATGTCATTTTAGTTTTAATTGTTTTCAGGAATACCCTGTTTATTTAATTTTATATCGGAGTCCAAAATAGAGGTTTCTCCCCATAATTGGGCCCCAAATCATTGAAGCATCAAAATTCGAACCGTTTGGATTGTTTGCTGCAATAATCGGATGGTCTTGTTTGTAGTTTAAAATGTTTTCGACTCCAGAATAAACCTCTAGCTTTTTAAAGGCCCTTGTTACTTGACCATTAAAAGTGGTATACGATTCGGATTGAGTATCGATCCTGTTTTCAGGTAGGTTAGCTGCCGTACTCGGTATTCTACTTACATCATACCAATGGCCTGTTAAATCAAATTTCCATTTGTCGAAATTAGTGATGTATCCAATATTTACTAAAACCCTGTTTTTCGGCGTTAACGGCTTATCCTTTAGCTCTCCATTATAATTGGTTTTAATAGTGTACCATTTGTAAGCTGCTTTTAATTCCAAGGCTTTAGTAATTTCTATAGCGTATTCAACTTGTAGACTATGAGAGAATGACTTTCCATCTAAATTGTAAAATGAGATCTCTCTAGGGTTTTCCATATCAACCACTACTTGATTCGTGAAATCGGTGTAATAGTAATCCAAAGAAATGTTCATCTCTTTTTTTGCAAGCTCAAAAATGTGGGTCACACTTGTTCCGTAATTCCACGCAATTTCTGGTCTTAAATCATTATCGTTAAAGAGGATGTTTCTTGAGCTTGCCATCGTTCCAGAATTTTCAATAATTGGATTGGCCGTTCTGAACCCTCTTCCTGCAGAGATTCTAAAAGCAGATTTCTCGGTAAAATTGTATTTGTAATGAGCTCGTGGTGTTAAAAATGTGCCAAAAGTGTTGTGATGATCTGCTCTTAGCCCTAAAACGATAGCCGTTTTTTTCTCATCATTGTAAGCGTACTCAACAAAGGCCCCTGGAACGCTTTCTATTTTTCCAAATTTATAAGAGGTATTAAGGTTCTTACTGTAGTTGTCATACACCCAACTTCCTCCCATTTTTAGTTGATGAGCAGTCGTTCCAATAATCGTTTGGTAAATTAAATTAGCATACCCACTATACTGTAAAGCATCAAATGTTTTCTGACCATATTGAGATTGATGATCGTGAATTCTAAAACTATTGACAACTCCAATACTTTTGTAAGGTTTTTCGGGAAAGAGGAAGCCATTTTTGGTAAAAACTTCAAATTGCTTTGTTTGGACACCTATGTAGTAAAGTGGCTCCAATTCGTTGGCTTTAATTTGCCCAGCACTCAAGTCATCAGATACGGCTCTAAAACCAACTTGAAACACTCTTTTGTCTCCCCTGTATTTCCAGCGGTTAAAAACATTGTATTGAGACCTTATGGGATGATCATGGAAATTGTCATTGTTCTTATCGTGTTCTATACTTTGGTTGTTTACATGAAGCATCGTTATCGTACTCCATTTGTCATTTATTTTCTGTGCTGCTTGCAAATTGATCTCACCTCTACTCATTTCATTTCCATAAACATTTAGATAAAGTTGATCGGCCTTGTCTGGTTTTTGAAGTTCAATATTAATCTGCCCCGTAATGGATTCATACCCATTGATTACAGATCCTGCTCCTTTTTTAATTTGAATAGACGATGCTTGAGTTCCTGGAATAAACGTTAATCCATAAGCAGATGATAATCCTCTAATTAACGGAATGTTCTCATATTGAATTTGAGTGTAAATCCCATCCAAACCGAGCATTTGAATTTTTTTAGTTCCAGAAACAGCATCTGTAAAATTGACATCAACAGAAGCATTAGTTTCAAAACTTTCCGAAATATTACAACAAGCCGCTTTAACTAACTCTTTTGACGTTAATGTCTCTATAGACATTGGGTCTATGGTGTTGATAAAAGTACTCGCTTGTTTTTCTGTGACTTGAAATTCGTTAAGATGTGATGTTTGTGATTTTAGAACTACCTTAATTTTTGTTTCATAAGCGCTTAGCTTTATTGTTGTTGGGGTATAGCCAATAAACTGGAAAATTAGTTTTTTTGGATATGACGTAGGTTCAGTTATTTCAAAAGCTCCATTTTCATCCGCAACAGTTCCAATTGTAGTTCCTTCCCAAGCAGCAGTAGCAAAAGGTATCGCATCTTTATTGCTGTCTGTGATAATTCCTTTAATACTTTTTTGAGCATTAACTGAGATGATGAGCAGGAAAAATAGATGTGTTAATAGTATTTTTTTCATTTGTTGAAGTTTAGAATAGAGTACTCAATAATTATTTCAGGCATAACCTGTTTAATAAGATTAAGATTCAGTGATCTTATTTGTGATAGACTATCACAAGTTTAACCCTTAAAAGGATTAAGAAAAAGAAGGCTATATTCTGAAAACTTGAACTACTTTAAGGAGTTCGTAACCACTTGGAGGTGGAAGGTTGGTGTAGAAATTAAAAGCAGTTGGAGGAATAAATTTACTTTTAGTAACTGAACTTAAAGAGTAATGAGTAGCAGCTGAAGTTGTAATTTTAAACGCCTTAGAATTCGTGTCGGTTTCATAGTCAAAATCAAACGTCAGACTACCAAATTCACAACATTTCTGAGAAACTGAATTGCCTGCTGTACGTTTGTTGCAATCCTCAAAATCAGATAAACTTATTTGGGTATTTCCACTCATTAAGCAATCCATTTTATAGAGACTACATTGGAGCGTAGATACTAATAAAATTAGTGTCATCGAAAAGCAGAAAGTATATTTAAACCTTTTTTTCATAAATTAATACCACAAAGATACTAAAAATTAAAATGAGCGATTATGGCTTAACATTAATTAACGATTGGCTACCTTTGTAAAAAATAAAACAAAATGGAAACGACAAAAGCACCTTATACAATTTACGCAGAAAGTACACCTAATCCAAATACAATGAAGTTTGTAGCCAATAGGTGGTTAGTTACTAACGATAAATCTTATGAGGTTTTAGCCAGTGAAGGTGCTGGAGGACCTTCTCCATTAGCACAAAGCCTGTTTAGCTTTCCGTTTATTAGTGGTGTTTTTATTGCAGGAAACTTTGTTACAGTTACTAAGGCTGAAACAATTGAGTGGCAAGAGGTAATGACCGAGTTGAGAGATTTTATTTCTGATTACTTAAATTCTGATGAAGGCGTAGTTATTCGTGAAGACGTTTTAAATCAAACAGATGAACAGGAAGCTGAAAATTCTTTAGCGACTGGAGATTCAACCGCTAAAACAGATTTAACAGATTTAACAGATTTTGATCAAAAGATTATTGATATTTTGAATGAATACATTAAGCCTGCTGTTGAACGTGATGGTGGAGCAATTGAATTTCATTCTTATGATGCTGGATTGGTAAAAGTAATTTTGAAAGGATCTTGTAGCGGTTGTCCTTCATCTACTGCTACACTTAAAGGAGGAATAGAATCTTTATTAAAAAGTATGCTTCCTGAAGTAAAAGAAGTAGAAGCAATTAATGGGTAAAACTTTCTGTAAGAAAATTTCAAGAGGGATCTTATCGTTGAATTATTTCTTCCCTGAAGTCTTGAAGGCGTATCCGAGATCTAGAGAAGTGAAAATTATTTTCCCAAAATAGCTCTTACAGCCTCTTCATACGCTTCAATAGATTTTGCTTTTTTAATTTTTTTCAATGTTTTTTGAGGATTATCAAAAGTTGTAGAAAAGTATTCCCAATACCCTAGCATTTTTAAGAGCACGTGTTTTGCTCCAGAAAGAGATGCCTCATATTCACTGAATAGAGTATCATGGAATTTTCCAAAAACTTCCATTCTGTTTTCAGGATAGTCTAAGGTATTGGCTTTAATCATAGCCGGTAAAAAAGGATCAGCAATTAAGCCTCTCCCTATCATCCAGTGGTCTATTGAAGGAAAACGTTCAGTCATTTCTCGATAACGACTTACAGAGGTGATGTCGCCATTGTAATAAAGCTTATGATTGGTGTTGTCTACACACCTTTGAAAAGCATCTAAATCTACGCCACCTTTATAAAGCTGTTTGCCGATACGCGCATGAATAGCAATGTTTTTAATGGGGTATTTTTCTAAAATAGGAAACACAGAGTGGATTTCATTACTGTTTTCATACCCCATCCTCATTTTCATAGAAACCGTAATGTCCGATTCTGAATGAACTCGGTCTAAAATATGATCAATTTTTTCTGGCTGACAAATTAAGCCAGAACCCATTCCTCTATTAATTACCATAGGATAAGGACAGCCTAAGTTCCAATTGAGCTCTTTATAGCCAAATTGTTGAACGTATTTGGCAACAAATAAAAACTCATCCGCATCATTGGTCATTATTTGAGGGATAACTTCTAATGTGTTATTGTTTTTGATAAGGATGTCTCGCTCATAAGCCGGTTTAATTACAAATTTCCCATTGAGTCTTATGTAAGGAGAATAAAAGGTGTCGATACCCCCAAAATACTTGTGAAAAGCATTTCTAAACCGAAAATCAGTAAAGCCTTGAAGTGGCGAAGAAAGTAATGTATGCTCCATAAAATTGCTTAGCGCAAATGTAATTAAGCTTTATGACCTAATGCAGAATTCTGATTGGTTTAATGAGATTCCGAAACAATAGTAGCGGGCTATGTCTAGAAGCTTTTCTGGAGATATCCAGAAGTACTTCAAGGGGCACGAAAGGAGTAGTCAGTTGTATTCTCCTTGGCCTAACTGTAAGGATGTCTAGAGGAAAAATGAACTCAATTTAAAGGTGTTAGCGGAATTGTTGGAGTAGGGAAACTTAAGATCTCTCCATAAAGTTAAGATTACATAGGTGATTCTATTGGGGCTCTTTGCGGAGTTAATATACTGGAAGATGACACCTGTATAAAATCGCTCACAATGAAATGAATTATTGCTCCAACGCAAAATCAATGTAAGTGTAAAAATCGGTAGGATGATTGTTGGGGAGGTTTGGGCCTCTTTGATGCCCAAGCCGAACAATTACGAGGGGTTTTGCTGGAATACTTATTATGAATTGCCCTTTGATCCCTCTAGCATAAACAATTTCTAGGCCTTTATAATTGTTCATCCACATTTGATAGCCGTAAAAATCTACGGGAATTCCATTTTCATCTTTTAAGTAATAGGCTGGAGTTG
>JAWUVT010000094.1:0-15225 GCA_034112225.1 Flavobacteriales bacterium
TATTTCCTTAAGAGGTTTTGGTTCAGGAGATTTATCACCAAGTACAGGAGCAACTTTCATCAATAAATATACCGCAGAAGTAAGGTATCCATTTTCTTTAAATCCGAGTGCAACAATTTATGGCTTGGTATTTGGAGAAGCAGGAAATTCATGGGATTCTTTTGATAAAGTAAATCCTTTTGACGTTTACAAATCTGCCGGTGTTGGAATTAGAATTTTTATGCCAATGTTTGGATTGTTAGGATTAGATTGGGGGTACCGTTTTGATGACATTCCTGGAAGAACAGATCCAAACAACAAAACAGAAATACATTTCAGTATTGGTGGAAACATAAACGGATGGTAATCAAATATAAATCCGCTGAAGTTCTACTCAGCAATTAAAGTTAGGAGGAAATAATTATGTTTAAAGGAATTAAAAAAATTGGAATTGTTATCGCATTTCTACTCACATCAACATTCGCTTTCAGTCAAAGTTTTGGATATGTGGATACAGAGTATATCTTAGAAAATATTCCTGATTATAAAGATGCTCAAGGAGAATTAGACAAACTGTCTATCGAGTGGCAAAAACAATTGGAAAGACGATATGCTGAAATTGATAGGATGTATAAAAATTATCAAGCCGAACAAATTTTGTTAACCGAAGACATGAAGTTGAAACGGGAAGACGAAATCATTAAAAAAGAAAAAGCAGCAAAAGAGTATCAAAAACAAAAATTTGGAGTAGACGGTGAATTGTTTCAAAAAAGAAAAGAATTGGTAAAACCAATTCAAGATAAAGTTTATAAAGCAATTAGTCAAATTGCTAATTATAAAAAATTAGGAGTTGTTTTTGACAAAGCAAGCGCTTTAACAATGCTTTATACCAATCCGAAGTACAATGTAAGTGATGATGTACTAAAAAAGATGGGTTATAAACCCGGAGAAACAAAACAATAATATATATTTGAAAACTAATTAATTAAAACAATGATGAGAACGATTAAAATAACACTATTAATGCTTGTAGTTGTACTGTCAACTGCTGCTACAGCTCAAAAAACAGCTAAAATTGGACATATTAATTCTAATGAATTATTAACAGCAATGCCAGAAAGAGCTGCTGTTCAAAAAGATTTAGAAGCATATGCGAATGAACTAAAGATAACTTTAGATGTAATGAGAAAGGAATATGAAACGAAAGTTGCAGATTTTCAAAGTAAACAAGAAGTGATGACTGATATTATTAAAGAAAATAAAATCAGAGAAATCACAGATTTAGAAAAAAGAATTACTGAGTTTCAAAAAACTGCAGAAGCAGATTTGCAAAAGAAAGAACAATCTTTATTGCAGCCAATTATTGATAAAGCGAAAAAAGCGATTGATGATGTAGCGAAAGAAGAAGGATATACTTACGTATTAGATTCTAGTGTTGGTGTAGTACTTTACTCTGTTGCTAGCGATGATCTTTTAACGAAAGTTAAATCGAAATTGGAAATTCAATAAGAATTTAGAATGAACTTAATCCCGACTTTTAGTCGGGATTTTTTTTGCTTTTTTTTGAAAAATAATACGATACATACTACTGAAGCACCAATTGGAATTTTTGATTCTGGTTTGGGAGGTTTATCAATCTGTAAAGAGATCGTTAAACTCATGCCCAATGAGTCTATAATCTATTTAGCGGATAGTAGGAACGCTCCTTATGGAGAAAAAAGTAAGGAAGAGATCCGAAGGTTGAGTATTAAAAATGTAGAATTACTGATTGCTCTAGGTTGCAAAGTCATCGTTGTTGCCTGTAATACCGCCACAACAAATGCCATCAGTCTTTTAAGAGCAACCTATTCTATCCCGTTTATTGGGATTGAACCTGCAACTAAAGCTGCGGCTTTACTTACCAAAACTGGAAAAATTGGGGTCTTAGCAACTAAGGGAACCTTACAAAGTGAGTTGTTTATTACTACATCAAATCAATTTAGAGGCCATTTAGACATCATAGAAGTACAAGGCGCTGAATTAGTTCGTTTAATTGAGACAGGGGATTTAGCAGCAACGATACCCTTGCTTAAAAAGTATTTACGTCCTATGGTGAATGACGGAGTAGACAATGTTGTACTGGGATGTACCCATTACCCGTTTTTAATTCCAATCATAAAAGAGATCCTTCCAAACAACATTACGATTGTAGATTCTGGAGAAGCTGTAGCTCGGCAGACCTTAACTGTTTTAAAAGAAAAACAGGTGTTCAATACAACACCGAGTTTGGCAAAAAAAATGGTTTATACAAATAAACAAGTCGCCATACTCAAAACTTTTTTAACTCAAATTCAATTAGACGCAGATGTAGTTTCCTTTAAAGAATTTTAATTGACAAATTGATGAGGGAGATTACCAGAAGGTTTCTTTCTGTTAGTTAATTAAGCGATAATATAAGGCCTCATATTGAGGAAGAACAGTATGAATATCAAAAATCTTGGCTTGGTTGTATGCCCCTTCTTTAAAAGTAGCTAAAGTGGTATCGTTTTCAATTATTTTTAAGGTGTTGCCAGCCATAGATTCAACATCACCCACAGCACTTAAATATCCAGAAATACCATTTTTATTGACTTCAGGAATGCCCCCAGTATTGGTAGAAATCACGGGCGTTTTTGCAGCCATAGCCTCAAGCGCTGCTAATCCAAAACTTTCAGATTCTGACGGTAGAATAAAGACATCAGCAATGGATAAAACTCGCTGTGTATCCTTTACCTTTCCTATGAATTTTACCAAGTGGCAAACGTCTAATTCTCTACAAAGCTGCTCCAGTCTGCTTCTTTCTGGTCCATCTCCAACCATTAACAACCTTACCGGTTTACTTTTACGAACAATATTAAAAATTTGAAGAACGTCTTCAGTTCGCTTTACTTTTCTAAAGTTGGAAACGTGTATTAAAATTTTCTCCTCTTCAAGGGCAAAAGATTTTCTTAATTCAGCGGTGTCTTCAATAGAATTGTATTGCTCCAAACAGATGAAATTGGGAATCACTTCAATGGCTCTTTTAATCTTAAAGAGCTCTAAGGTATCTTGTTTCAGACTTTCAGAAACCGCGGTAACCGCATTAGATTCATTAATGGCAAACGTAATAACAGGAGCAAAGGAAGCGTCTTTGCCAACTAAGGTAATGTCAGTTCCGTGAAGAGTAGTAACAAATGGGATATTGATCCCTTCAGATTTTAATATGTGTTGCGCCATGTATGCCGCTGAAGCATGCGGGATGGCATAATGAACATGCAGTAAGTCTAGTTTTTCAAACTTTACAACATCCACCAATTTGCTGGTTAAAACAAGTTCGTAAGGCTGATAATCAAACAAAGGATAATCGGAAACTTTTACTTCGTGATAAAAAATATTTTCAGAAAAAATGTCTAACCGAACAGGTTGTTGATAGGTGATGAAATGCACTTGATGCCCTTTAGCAGCTAAAGCTTTTCCTAATTCTGTTGCAACAACTCCACTCCCTCCAAAAGTTGGGTAACAAACAATTCCGATATTCATATTAAACGTTTAGTTAAAGAACAAATATACTCAAATAGGAGATTTCTTTTTGTCGTAAAATAGATATCTAGCGATTTGGTTTGAAAATAGGTTACGATTTCCTCCTGTTCTTTAAGAAACGATACCAATTAAAAACCACGTAAAAGATTACGAGGAATAGAATAGAGTTGATTTGGAGCAGTTAATCACTCCATAAAAATCGGGATGTATTTCCTTAATAGTTCTCGTTTTCGTTGAGCAATTAACGAAATGAGCGAGGCTACTCTTTGTTTAATTTAATTGGAACAGCAAAAAAAATCATTAAGTCCTCTATTTTTTTGGAAGAACAAGCAACTTCTATCAATACAATTGTGGCATTTGCTTTAGAGTGACTTTCCTCTAAAAGCTTTCTAAAACCCATAAAGATAAATTTAGAAAATAATTTTAGAGAAAAACAGCCCTTATTTTAGTAAATTTGAAAGTATACTTTTAGTTATGGAAGCTCCTAAAATACCCTCAATGTTTGGTTTCAAATCTAAGAAACCCGATCCCTTTTATTTTGAACCTCGTTATTACAACGAGCGGAAAGAGAAAATGAATAAACGTTATGAATCCATTGGACGGCAAGTGGACAACAACCCTACATTTGAGAAGACCAATACCGACGATTTTAAAACTTCTTTTCGAGAAAATTGGGGCGACAGTTATAGCAGAACAAGAGCCGGAAATAAAATGAATACGAGAGTAATTATTTATGTACTGGCATTAGGAGCTCTCGCTTACTACATTTTGTTTTAATGCGCTATAAACGCTCTACGCGTTATGTGGATAGCTGACTTAACTATTGGAGAGTTACCAGAGGAAAAAGGAAGGATTCTACTAAAAATCAAAATAACGATTCATTATTCCAGTTTTCAAACCAACAAACACCATGTTAGTAGTCGTGTTTTCAATGTCATTTTTAACCCTTCTATTGGTAATGCCTGCTTGAAGTATGAGTTGAGATTTTGGGTTTAGAATATAGGAAGCTTTTAGCGTTGAATTAATAATATCTGTAGTAAGCCCTTGGGTTGTGAAATTTCCGTATTCATTTGCTCTGTTGTTGTTTGGGATGTAAATGTCTTGTCCAATACTTGCATTCTCATTGGTTTCAAATCCAACTTTAGCGATGGTAGTAATCCCTTCAAAAATCCATCTTTTTTTCTGATACGTTAAACTGGCCATTGCTTCATTAAAATTAGCACCCAAAGGGTGAGCTAAAGGCGCATTGAAATGGGCATAGTTTTGTAGAGTACTGATACTTGTTGCGATATAACTATGGGTGTAGGTAAATGGTCTTACCTTATTGTATTCTAACTGTAAGGTTAAATTGTTTACGGTTAAAAAGTCATAAGATTTGAGCCCAACTTGAACCCCATATTTGTTGGCCCACCAACCTTTGCCAGATTTGAGTTCGCTCAATAAAAACTCATCCAAGAGAAGTTGAGTGTAAATTATGTTTTTCTTTATGATTTTAAATTTCATACTTGCTCCGAGTAAGGCATTGTCAGATGAACCTTGCGAGTATTCTGTAGGACGTAAAAGAAGAATAGGGTTAAAGTAATTGATGTCATAACCTCTATAAAATTCCCCTTCCTGAGCTTGCCATACAATACTTTCAAAGAAACCGATGTTCCACCATTTCGTAACATTTAAGCTCAGGTAATGAGCCGTAGATAGCTTCTGAAAGTAATCACCAACATTCCCTTCTGAAAAGCGGATGTCTTGGTAATTAGAGTACAAGGCCATGTATTTTATTTTCCAAATGTTGGCAGTTATTTTTAAATAGGGATAACTGTTTGCGTTATCGGATAAGAACAACGAACGGTAGCCATCACCAATAAAGTTTTTACCATAACCCAATTGAAAAGTGAAGTGCTCATCTGCAGTAAACGTTAGGTTTGCCTGAGAAGCTATTGATTTATTGTTTGTTGAATAGCCATAACCAGGGCTAATGTGCTTCAGCTCCACCTGGGTGTTTACGTGTGAAGGGTACTTGGAGTTGTCTGCCAAAAGTAGAAATTGACCACTCCACTTTTTGCCTAAGCTGGTGTTAATATTTACCCCAAAAGAAGCTTCTGTTAAATATTGATTGAGCAATTCGTTTCTTTCTAAAGTAAGTCCAAGGTTAACGATTGGATGAATGGATAATGAAAACTTTTCACTAGCAGTACTTAATAAATCTTGGTTGCGAAGAAAGGCCCATTTTTCTGTATTATAGGACTTTATGATGCGCTCAAATTCAGGGATCTCTTTAGTTGCGAAGGGCCTTATACTGGTATGGAAATTAGCAGTGGTATCCAAATGTTTGTTAAATAAGTTGGAATAGGTTCGCTCATTAGAAAGGTTGAAGTTTTGAGCATTCAACACTGATCCAACAGTAATTAAAAAAAGCGAGAGGATATAAACTATTCTTTGGAGCATTAACGGTTATTTTTGACTACTTTTTTCTTTTTCTGTGAAATTAAAAATGGAATTTGTATGATAGCTAATGCACTGCTGATGATGACAAGAAAAGAATAACTAGGATTGAAACCTTTAGAAAAAATAGCTGCACCAATAATGAGTAAGCTAAAAATATAAATGAGAATTACAGTTTGTTTATGCCCAAGTCCAATGTCCATCATTCGATGATGAATGTGATTTCTATCAGCAGTAAATGGAGAAACACCTCGGATAGCTCTTAAAGTAAAAACTCTAATGGTGTCCAATAAAGGATAGGCTAAAATTGACATGACCAAAATGGGTTTAGAAATAAAACGAATTGCTTGAGGTAAGTCTGTAATCTTATATTCAACTAACTCGATGGCCATAACCGCAATTAAAAAACCAATGGTTAGAGAGCCAGAGTCTCCCATAAAAATTTGAGCAGGATTAAAGTTAAACCTTAAAAATCCTAATAATGCACCAGCTAATGAGAAAGACAGTACTGCATAAGTCCAATCGCCAGCATAATAAAACCAAAATCCAAATACGGTGGAGGCAATTAAACCGACACCAGAAGCTAAGCCATCTACACCATCAATTAAATTAAAAGCATTGATAATTACAATGTAAGTAAATACGCTCAGCACAATACTTGCCCATTCTGGAATCTCTTTGATTCCAAAAAGGCCATGTAAACTAGTTAATTTCACATTGGCCATCAGTACCATAATAAAAGCAACAAGGATATGTGCCGCTAGCTTTTTTACCGGAGCAGTTCCAATAATGTCGTCTTTCATCCCTACAAAAAACATAATAAGCAAAGAAGGAACTAAGTATTTAATTACTCCGAGATCATTCGTTGGAAGCCATAAAAGAAATGAGAACAGCGTACCTCCAAAAATCATTATTCCACCCATTAATGGAATTTTTCTGGTATGAATTTTTCGATCATCAGCGGGATCATCAAAGAGGTGTTTCTTTTTGGCAATGAGGATGAATGAAGGTGTTGAGAGCAACACAATCATAAAAGAGGTAAGTATGGGTAAAATTAATTCTTGCATTTAAAAGTCGTTATATAAATTTCTTAATGTGGTTTTGATACCAAAATAAAGGTAGTTGGTTTTGTTGGCTGGAGTTGTTGAAGGGCTTGACCCTCCATTAGTCGCCAACGTTTCATTTCGTTGATTGATCCCGGCAAGTATACTTAAATTGTTTTTGGGATGTATTAAATAGCCGATGTGTGCTTGGAAGTTGGTGATTTTGTGCTCACGTGAACCATTAGGAAATAGCGCTTCGGAGTTGTAGGTAATCTGATTCCATTTTATTTGCGTAAAAGCACGTTTGTATTTATAGTTAAGGATGCCTATTATTTCGTTAAAATTATTTCCTGAAGGATGAGCCAAAGCTTCATTGTAATTAGAGTAGGCTTGTAAAGGAGTACTAGAAGTGTAAGTTTGATTAGCCACACTGTTATATTCAGCTTGAAGAGTTAGATTTCTTATGCCAAAATATTTTGCTCCAACTTGAAACCCATACTTAGTACTTCCATCATATACCAACTGATGATAAAGAATGGCTTTAAATGGAAGCTTAATTTTTAAGTTGGTCCCTACCACCGAATGATTCACGTCATTAAAACCAGTTGTGGCTGTGTTGATACCAATTATAGGGTTAAATTGCTGCCATTGCAGTGGTTTAGTGCCTAGCGAATCTTCTGTTTGCCATAAGGTAGCTTCAAAGAGTCCAATATGTAGCCAGTTGGTAGCGAGCCAACTCAAATAATGTGTGCTCATTGTTTTTCGTTCGAACAAGGCTTCTCCAGTTGAACCTGCATCTCTTCTGGTTATTGAAGAAAGAGAAGCATTTAATTTAGTGTATTGAAATTGGTCTTTTTTTCCAAAAGTGCTGATGATTTTCCAAAAAGGAGTATTAAACGAAGCATCAGATAATAACAAAGAACGGTAACCATCACCCACAAAGTTTTTTCCGGTACCTAGTTGAAAGTTAACGTGTTGATTAGGCGAGTAGGAAAGGTTGGCTGACGCAGAAGCAAAATCATAGCCTTGGGTACTTTTAAATGCCTTCCAACGACCTTGTCCTGGTATTATTCCAGAAGTATTTGCATAAGCATCTAAATACTGAGGCAGTACCATTTGGTTTTCATAAAAAGAAGTCTCAAAAGAGAACTTTTTCCCAATATTACCCCTTACCATTGCTCCTCTCGTATTTTTTGACAGCGTTCTTCCCGAATTGTCTTCCTTATCCTTTCCCATTTCCACATGAATAAGCGGATCTATAGTTAAATAAAAATTACCAGTATCAACAACTAAAGCGTTTTCAAAAAATGCAGAGCGGTATATCCATCCAAAAAAATTAGCAGGTTTTTTTTCTGATTTAGAGAGGTTCGCTAAATAAAATTTTCGTTCAGAATTAGATAAAATAGAATCCGGTACTTTTTGAAGGTAAGATTGATTAATAGGTTGAAAAGACGTGTGTACCTTATTATCAAAACCATTAAATACTTTTTGATTTACCAATCCAAATTCTCGATTTAAAGGCAAATTTTGTTGCTGCCCCTTTACCAGAAATGGAAGCAAACCAATAATTAGGAAAAAGATATGTCGGCTAAAAATAGTCAATGAATCCACTTGTTACTTGATCTGTTTTAGAGCTTCGTTCACTTCCTCAACAGGCAATTGGCAGGTTTTATTATAACATACGTAGATCATAGTAGATCCTTTGACTTCTTTCATTTCCAGTAAAGGTAATTTACTTTTGTTCAGACTTCCTACTACTAATTTATTGGGGAGGTAATGTTGATTAAACGCTATCCTTTTTTCATGCGCATTCTTTCCAGAAATTGCTAACTCGTAAAAGGGTTTTACGTTGTTTAGCATTAAAATTCCCCAGTTAGAATAACCTGAAATGTATTGAGGTATTTGAGCCTCAATGTTCTTTAACATCTGTTTCGACTTTTTTGTATAGTCTTTATTGTCATATAACTCTCCTAATAAGAATAAAGATTTTGCCATACTCGAGTTAGATGCGGGAATAACATTGTCGGTTAACTCCATTTTTCTAGCAATCAATCCTTTGGCATTCGTTGAAGTGAAAAAGAAAAAACCAGTTTCAGCATCGTAAAAATGAGCAATAGCATAATCCGTTAATTGTTGAGCTTGGGTTAACCATTTTTCATCAAAAGTGGCTTGGTAAAGCGCAATTAACGCTTCAGTTGTAAAAGAATAATCCTCCAAGTAACCATCTAAATTGCTTATCCCATTTTTATAGTTATGATTAAGTCCTCCATCTTTTCTAATTTGAGTACTAACAATAAAGTTGGCATTTTTTAGTGCAGCCTTTAAAAAGTCTTCCTCTCCAAAGACATTGTATGCCTCAACATAAGCTTTCAACATTAAAGCATTCCAAGAAGTTAATGTTTTGTCATCTAAACCAGGTCTTATTCTATGGCTACGTTCCTTTAAAAGTGTCGCGTTTATTTTAGTGATTTTGGTGACCACTTCGGCCTCAGTAAGTTGAAACAGTTGACCAATTTTGGCATTATCTTTTTTTCGCAATAAAATGTAATGGCCTTCCCATTTTCCGGTGGAGTTTACATTGTAATACGCTTTAGCAAATTCAAAATCTTCTTTTAATACGTTCTTCAATTCTTCGACACTCCAAACGTAAAATTTACCTTCTTCCCCTTCGCTATCCGCATCTAAAGAAGAATAAAAGGCGCCATTTTTAGCAGTCATTTCACGCTTTATGTATGCTAAGGTTTGATACACCACATGCTTGTACAAAGGTTTTTTTGTTAACTGGTAGGCTTGAGCGTATAGAGAAACCAGCTGTCCGTTATCATACAGCATCTTTTCAAAGTGTGGAGCTTTCCAATACTTATCCGTTGAGTAACGCGCAAAACCGCCACCAATTTGATCATAAATACCACCATAAGCCATCTTGTCAAGTGTAAGCGCTACAACATCTAAAATTTCTTTATCCTTGGTGTGGTAATAATACTGTAGCAAAAATTCATAATTGTTGGGCATAGGGAATTTTGGAGCACTACTTCCTCCACCCTCCTCATAATCAAACCGTTTTTTAATGTTGACAACTCCCGCTTTTAAAACATTCATTGTAAAGGGAATGCTGTCTTTTACCATGGGCAACATTTCGCTTGTTTTTATCCCTTCGGTCAATTTCGTTGCATAGTCAACAACATTCTCAGGCGCAGTGCGGTATTCTTTAGCCACATTGTTTAGGAGCTGAACCCATTGGTTTTTCTGAAAATAAGTTCCTCCATAAAACGGTTCACCAGTAGGCAAAGCAAAACAGTTTAAAGGCCATCCTCCTCGGCCAGTAATGAGTTGTACTGCATTCATATAAATCTGATCAATATCAGGACGTTCTTCGCGGTCTACCTTTATGCAAATAAAATTGTCGTTCATTATTTTGGCAACTTCTTCATCTTCAAAAGATTCATGTTCCATTACATGGCACCAATGGCAGGCAGAATAACCAACACTTATCAGTAAGAGTTTGTTTTCGGCTTTTGCTTTGGCTAAAGCCTCATCACCCCATGCATACCAATTTACAGGGTTGTGCGCATGCTGCAATAAGTAAGGACTAGTTTGATGAATTAAATTGTTCGTGTGTTTATGATTTACAGTGTCTTTTATCATTTCTCTATTTTGAGAGGCGTTTATCTCCGTACTTTTTTCGGCACAAGAAATAAGAGAAAAAAACAGTAGGGCTAGTGTAATTGAAAGGAGAGACTTCAAACTGAAAAGTGAATTTAAGGTAAAACAAAACTATTGTACGAAATTACAAATTTTACAAGATAAATATTGGTATTCTGTTGATTTGCAGTATATTTTAAGTCACTTAGTCATCAACTTGTTGCTCAATTCAGCCCTTTTGTACTCCTCAGGGAATTATAAAATTAGTAAAACAGGGTTTATAATTCTACTTTTTCCGTAAAGTCTATAGGTACTCTTTTGCTAATTCCTTTAGCTTGGGCTTTAATCGTTCCAACAACTTGAACCTCCATTGAGCTTTGGGTCATTAAACTGAGAAGAGCAGGGAGACTCCCTAAGCCAAGATCTTTAAAGTTAGACTGGAGTGTGAATCGATAAACTGCGTTAGATTTCTTTTTAAGGATAACGTTATCCTTAAGAGTTGCTGTCCCCATCTTGTTTCCTTTTAAAAACAAGTTGAGGTCAGAATCAACAATTTTAATCGTGTATTTGTTTGGGTTTTTAATTTGCATCGCTACGTCAATCGCTACCCCTTGAGCCGAAATTTCGTTAACCTCAACATCAATTACCTTTACCATTTCAACCTCTTTATATTCAAGACAACTGGAAAGGCTTAACGCAAACAAGAGGACGACGCAAGATTTAAAAATTTTATTCATAGGGATCTGTAAATGCTCATTTATGCTTTATGGTATTCGGTAAAGTACTTATAAAATAAAGGGATCGTTTCTATTCCTTTAAAATAGTTGAATACACCATAATGTTCATTTGGTGAATGTATTGCATCAGAATCTAATCCAAACCCAAAAAGAACAGATTTCAATCCTAACACTTCTTCAAAAAGAGCTACGATAGGAATACTACCTCCACTTCTCACTGGGATTGGTGCTTTTCCGAAAGAATCTTGCATGGCTTGTTTCGCTGCTTTATATCCAATAAAGTTGGTTGGCGTAACGTAAGGAGTTCCTCCATGGTGAGGCGTAACTTTTACTTTAACCGATTTTGGAGCAATACTCGTAAAGTACTCCGTAAATAATTGAGTGATGGTATCACTATCTTGATGCGGAACTAAACGCATAGAAATCTTAGCGTAAGCTTTAGAAGCAATCACTGTTTTTGCTCCTTCACCCATATATCCTCCCCAAATTCCATTCACATCTATTGTGGGTCTAATGGAGTTTCTTTCGTTGGTGGTGTAACCCTCTTCACCATCAATGTCAGATAAATCTAATGCTTTTTTGTAGGCTTCAACACTAAAAGGAGCTTTTGCCATATCGGCTCTTTCCTCAGCAGTAAGAAGCTCAACATCATCATAAAAACCAGGAATAGCGATTTGATTTTTATCGTCACGCATTTTAGCAATCATCTCACATAAAATGTTAATTGGGTTGGCTACAGCTCCACCATATAATCCAGAATGTAAATCTCTATTTGGACCCGTAACTTCAACTTCAACATAACTTAAGCCTCTTAATCCAACAGTAATAGAAGGGGTATCGTTCGCAATAATTCCTGTATCAGAAATTAGAATCACATCCGCTTTTAATTTTTCTTTATGTTCTTTAATAAACGTTCCTAAGTTTTCAGAGCCAACTTCCTCTTCTCCCTCAATCATGAATTTTACATTACATGGAAGACTGTCCGTTTTCATCATCGATTCAAAAGCCTTCACATGCATATACATTTGGCCTTTATCATCACATGCACCTCGAGCAAAAATGGCTCCCTCAGGATGCGCTTCGGTAGTTTTGATAACAGGTTCAAAAGGGGGGCTATCCCATAAATCAATAGGATCAGCAGGTTGAACGTCATAATGTCCGTAAACTAAAACAGTTGGCAAGTTCGCATCTATCATCTTTTCGGCATAAACAATAGGATGTCCTGCTGTCTCACAAATTTCAACATGGTCAGCTCCTGCCTCTTCTAAACGTTTTTTCACTTCTTCAGCTGTTTTTCCAGTATCCGCATCATAAGCAGAATCTGCACTGACAGAAGGAATTTTTAAAAGATCTAACAGTTCATTGAGGAACCTTTCTTTGTTTTCTGTGATGTAATTGTTGATTGTAGACATAATTTTAATTTTTTACAAATATATAAATAAGTAAAGTTGTTCAGGATTAAAATTGATTTTATCCTTTAAGTGGCTTTGAGCCTATATTCAATTGACCTTTTTTTTCTATAAAATATAGGAAAGTGTTTTGTAAAACTATTATTTTTTTCCCTTCTAATAGGTAGGTGTAGCTCTCTTTTTTTCTTATGATATTTAAAGACTGTAATTGTTGAAGAAATGGAAAGGAGAATAAAAAAAATCAGCTTATTGATTGCATTCGTGTTTTCTGGCTTGTTTTCTAATGCTCAGTTGGTGGTGAGTCAGGCAACAGCTAATCAGGCTGTTTCAACATTGTTAGGTCCAGGAGTTTCTGCTTCAAACATTACATTTAATGGAGATGCACTTCAGTTAGGTCGTTTTAACGGGGTGGCTTCTAATATTGGATTAAATACAGGTGTAATTATTTCATGTGGAGCTATTCACTCTTCAGTAGGACTTAATAATTTAACTGATAAAACGCTGCCATTATTAGGCTTTGAAGGTGCTGGTGATGTAGATTTGACAGCACTTATTGGAGGGGATTTCATTACTGGAGATGCAGGTATTTTGGAGTTTGACTTTGTGCCTCTTGGCGATACCATTCAATTTAATTACGCTTTTGGTTCTGAAGAATACAATGAGTATGTGTGTGGAGATGTTAATGACGTATTTGGATTTTTTCTAACGGGAGAAAACCCTTTAGGAGGAAATTATAATGCGACAAATTTGGCAATAGTTCCAGGGTCTGTTGGAACACCAGTATCTATTAATACGGTAAATAATGGAACTGTGGGTAGCCAAGGGCTTCCATCGAATTGTAGCGGTATAGATCCCAATTGGACCTCATATAATACTTTTTTTATCGATAATACTGGAGGAACAACTGTTCAGTATGATGGCTTTACAAAGGTTTTTCAAGCAAAAGCTTATGTTGTTTGTGGGGAGGCTTATCATATTAAATTAGCGATTGCTGATGGGGGATCTTTTTTTGCAGATTACACGTATGATTCTGGCGTTTTTCTTCAAGCAGGAAGTTTCTCTAGTAACACCGTTACTTTAAGCTCTAGTGTTGATGTGGGGGCGGGCGACTCTATCTTGTTCGAAGGTTGTGGCACAGCTTTTTTGAGTTTTGTTAGGAGCAACTCAACAAACGGTGAAGTTTATCATTACTCCGTTATTGGCGCAACGGTTAATGCTTTAGATTACAACATTAGTGAAGAAAGTATTGTCTTTTTACCAGGGCAAGATTCGCTTGCCTTGTCTTTTACAGCCATACAAGACGGAATAGTAGAACCTTTAGAGACGGTAACAATTATGTTTACTCAACTAATTTGTGGTGTTATTGACACACAAGCAGTAACTTTCTTCATCAGTGATTTTCCAATTCCAATAGTAACAACACTCGATGGACTTAATGCTTGTGGAAGTTTAGATGCTATCCCCATTTGGGTGAATGTTTTAGGGCCGGCGCATACAGTTTCTTGGAATACTACCCCCGTACAAACTACAGATACAATATGGGTGAGCCCGACTTCCACTCAAGAATATATTGTTACAGTTACTGATACTTGTGGAGTATACACCATTATTGATACGGTAGAAGTTATTGTATTGCCACCCAGTCCAATTACTTTAACGATGCCTTTGGAGATTACGAAATCTTGTAGTCAAGACAGTGTAGCAGTCTATGTTGTTGCTTCGGGAGGAGGAGAAAGTTATACCTACAGTTGGAACCCTTCAGGGGTAGTGGACAGTAGCTTCTATGTTAGCCCCATAGTAACAACAAGTTATGTCGTTACTGTAACTGATATTTGTGGAAGAATTGAAAAAGATTCGGTTCTGATAACAGTCCCTAATTTTGTACCCCTTACTACTAATGTAATCAATACAGATGATACCGTTTGTATTGGAGATTTAGTGATTCTGAAGGGGAATGTTACTGGAGGAGTTGGCACTTATTTTTCTTGGAATCACGGATTGGGAGATTCTTCCCTTGTACACGTAAACCCTTTCACCACCACCACTTATGTGCTAACGGCACAGGACAGTTGCGGCGCGGTAGTAAGGGATTCTGTAACGATTGTAATCGTTCTAGTAAACCTTGGCTTGCCAGATGTTATTGCTTTAAATTGTTTGGGCGAAACAGTAGTTTTAGACCCTGGCATTACTGGAGGTAACGGCAACGAAACGTATCTTTGGAGTTCAGGAGAAACTTCGGCAACACTTGTAGTTACTCCAACTCTAACAACGGTGTATCATGTAACCGTATTTACTGATGATGGATGTCACAATTTAGAAGATACAGTTCAAGTAATTGTTCCCACATTTCTTCCCTTGGAAATTACAATTAACAGCAACCTATATATCACTTGTCCTGGTGACTCTGTAATTTTACTTGTAACTGTTACAGGAGGTTCA
>JAWUVT010000095.1:0-8226 GCA_034112225.1 Flavobacteriales bacterium
CGAAATTTAAAAGAACACTCCGATCTTATTGGGGGCTATAACATATACCATCATTTAAAATTGACTCGATTAAAATCATAGCAACTAGTTAACTTTCAATATCGCATCATAAATTAAATATGCACATTTAGATCAAGGTTAAAATCTGAGTAAACACACGACTATACCTCTTTTGATAAACGAATCTATTCAATAATTCTATTCACACTATTTTAAATCTCAAATAAAATTTGGTAATTGACAAAATCCCCCAACTTACCTTAGTAGAAAAATGGAGTTGAATCACTACATTTGTATATCTACACATAAGAGAATAAATGACTTTAAAAGAAAAAAATATCAATAATAAAATGAGAAGTTATTCTTCGATATTTTCTAGTACTTCTTTTTCTAAATTATTAAAAGATGATGATTTTTCATTTATTAATTCAAAAATTATACGTTACGACAACTCTAAAATAGGCGTTAAAATTCACACTTACGCTGATTATATTAAATACACATATAATGAATTGAGGAAACAATATCGCAACGAATACATTTATAAAAACACGTTTATAAATGAGATGTTAATTAAGAATTACGGTGTAAAAGACACCATTCTTATTAATGAGTTTCGTGTAGGTAATTCTATTGCAGACATTGTAATGTTTAATGGGACTAGTAAGGCTTTTGAAATAAAAACTGAACTCGACACCGACAAGCGTCTAGTTGGTCAGTTGGTCGATTATAAAAAAGTATTTAAAGAATGTTATATAGTTACTCACGAATCGCTTACAAGCAAATATTTAAAAGAAGATAACTCTATTGGTATTATTGAATTAATTGAAACCCCAAGAGGGTTAAAAATGCAAGAAGTTAGACCAGCAATCGAAAATAAAGAAGTCAATTCTGAAACGATAATGCGTTGCTTAAGAACCAACGAGTATAAAAGTATTGTAAAGAAATATTACAAAGAATTACCTCACATGAATCACTTTAATATGTTTAATATTTGTGAAGAATTGATATTTCAAATTCCAAATACAATTCTTAATTCACTATTTATTGAACAATTAAAATTAAGAAAATCTAATACGTCTAAAATTAATACACACTTTAAAGAATTGAGACAAATAGGTCTTGCTTTAAATTTAAACACAAGCTTATCCGAGCAATTAATAAGCAAACTCAATACACCTATAAAATTATAACATTATGTACTACCCGTATCTGAGAGGGAGACAATTTGAGTTAATCGCTTTAAGGGAATACGCTTTAATTCGAGGTAAGAATAACAATGTAGTGCCCATTATAGAACCCGTAAAAAAAACCTTTAATAGTTTAAAATTAGCAATTCCCAAATTCATTGAAGGGAACATGAAGTTTGCATTGATATTAAACCCACAAGTTGGAGAGATAAAGGATTTTCAAACTATAACTACAGAATTAGAAGAACAATTGTCAGACCCTACTAAATGGATTCCAGCCTTTATTGTTATAAACAATATTGAAGAAATAAATTTAGAAATTGAAAAGAAAAAGTATAATGACGTTATGATTATTTGTTCGGATAGAATTGATACAACTGACGCTACTTTTTTAGATTTTATTCAAAATCAAAAAATAAAATATGTTGTTTCTAAAGAAAATAGGATATTAAAAAGAAAAATAAGGACAAAAGAGTTTATCCGATTAGATGATAATTTTAAACCCCAAAAAAGGAACAAAGATTTTTTAACAATAAGTGAAGAAAAATTTACAGAAGAACACTTGTTTTATAAAGATGATAATTACGCTGGATTTTCGGATTACACAGTTCTTATTAGTGACTTTACTGAAGGCGGAGGGGCGCCCTATGCAGTCGCTATTCACTTAACGTACGAAAAGGATAGTGAGGAAATTTGGATTCGCCATTTCACATCAATTAGTAATGATGATATTGCAAATATACAGGGGAAATTTGCTGAAGCCGCAAGGAAAGCAGTTGACTTCATTAAGACGAAACCATTAGATACTAATGCAGCAAATGAGTTAAAAAAATATTTTGATGAAGAAAAATATCCAGGACTTGGTATCGTAAAAAAAATCGCAATAAAAAACCATATTGAATTAATAAATAATGTGATTTCACTTTAGTATGAAAGTCTGTAAAGAATGTTTCAATGATGTTGAGATTAGAAGTTTTATAGAGGTTAGTTCATTAGAAACAGGAAATTGTAATTATTGTACCAATAGTATTCATTCAGAATTAATTGAAGTTGGAGAATTATTAGACTTCTTTGCTGAATTTATTGATATATTTGAAAAGGATTCTGACGGAGATGACACCTTAATTGATATTATTCAAAGGGATTGGAATTTATTTGCAGGAGAAATTGAAGCACACGACATTTTATCTGACATACTACTATCTCTAGGATGCACGATTACCAATCCTTCTGTTTTTGTAAACTATTCTTCTAATATTAATGACTGTATTTCATATTGGGATACTCTAAAAGAAGAGTTAAAGTGGCAAAAAAGGTTTTTAACAAATACAGATGAACTTTCAAATTTACGATGGGATAAGTTTTTCAGTGACAAGAACATAGTACTTCCTTCCCAAATAATTCTTTATAGAGCAAGAGTTCATCATTCTGAACGAAAAAAACCGTATCCGAATGATGAAATGGGATATCCTGATAAAGAAAAGGTATCTGAAGGGCGAGGCAATCCAAAGGGAATACCTTATTTATACTTAAGTAAATCACTTGAAACTACGCTTTATGAAACTCGCGTTTCTTACCTTGATGAAATAAGTATTGGAAAGTATAAGATTAACGATAATGAAAACATTGTTTTGGTTGATTTTACGGAGAAACTAAATGCCTATAAAAATATTGATGACATTAAAAGTCATACAAAAAGAGTGTTATTGAAAAATAGAATAAGTAAATCATTATCTAAACCGATTCGAAGATATGATTCAATACTAGAATATATTCCTACACAGTTCATATGTGAATATATTAAATACATTACAAATGCGGATGGGATTTTATTTAATAGTTCACTAGACCTACCCAATGGAGTAAATATAGTGTTATTTGAGCAAAATAAAGTTAAATGCGATAGTGTTGAAATGTATCGAATCAAAGATATTGATATTAAAACAGAGAAGATATAAATTCAGTGGCTTTAAATAACAAACAAATATTAGTTTTACTGAAATACAGAACTAATGTCAACTTTATCGGAATACATCAAATCAACTAGTTATCTATTGTCTACTTGAATTTTTGAAATTCTATTTTTAAAATCAGTCTACAAAACCTCCACAAAGAAGCCATAAAAAGTGAATAATATCCTAGAATTATTTCTAATAAAACCTATTAACAGCAAAGGAGTCTTTCACTTTTATAATGCCTCTTCTATGAGTTAATTCAAATGCTGTGAATTGGCTTTCATACATTTAATAAACGTCACTATTTTAGTAACTACATAATCAATAATTTATTAATACATTTGAGAACCTCAAAAAGATAAATATGAAAAAGATACTTTTAGCTATACTATTTTTCCCCATTCTTTTAATTGCTCAAAAAGATTGTAAGAAGTCTTTTATTAAAAATGAATATGACGAGATTAAGGAAATAAAAAAAATTGAAACAAAATGGACTTTTTATGCAAGGAGCATGAATACTACCTATGGAGTTTCTTTTATCCTATTTAACAAATTGACTTATATCAAAATTAGTTCGACTAGTAAATACGTAGTTGAAAATGGTTCTGATATTGGTTTTTTATTTGACGATGGCTCTACAGAATTAATTAAGTTCGAGTACAATTTCACAACAACTTATGCAGGTAGAGTTCCAATCTCTTATCAGAATATCTATTTCTTAAACTCAACAAATATTATTGAAAAATTTAAAAATAAAACCATAGTAAAAATCACGCAATACTCTGGAAGTAATACTTTTAATGTTGATGAAAAAAAAGCACTTAAAATTAAAGATCGATTTAATTGTTTAATCTCAGAAGTAGGATATAACAATATTCTTACAGAGGATAGAGAGAAATCAAATAACAATAAACTAAAAAACAAGGAAGAGGAAGTCATAAGTACTTATGAGGATAATTCCGAATTTACATTTAGAAGAACTTTATGGGGAATGTCAATGGAAGATGTAATGAGTTCTGAAGAAGGAAGTTTTGATAAATCTGATAATATTTTAGCCTATAACGACAAGTATATTGGAGGAAAAAAATGCGTAATAGGTTATGTATTTTCAAAAGGGATGTTAGTTCGAGCTAAGTATATTTTTGAAGAATCTCATTCAGCTAAAAATTTATATTTGGTTGATTATCAATTTATTTCAAAAATCCTTACTACAAAATACAGTACTAGCTCAAAAGAAAATTCTACTTGGTTAAATGACTTATACAAAGATAACATTCAAAAATATGGGATGGCAATTTCCGCGGGTCACTACTCAAAATCTAAACAATGGAACTTAACACGATCGACAATATTTCACTCTCTATTTGGTGATAACTATGAGATTAAACATATAATTGAATATTCTTCAAATCTAATAACCGAAGAAAGTAAAGACTTTTCAGATGATTTTTAGCCAATCCGAAAAGTAGCTCAACAATACAGAAATCGTACAATTCCTAAAACCAAAAAACCCTAACAAACTATTAATTAGGTTTTTAGGGTTTTCAATCGTACCCGGAATGGGAGTCGAACCCACACGTCCATAGGACATACGCCCCTCAAGCGTACACGTCTACCAATTCCGCCACCCGGGTAAATACCTTGTAAAAGTATTAAAAATGAAGGAGTAATGAATACAAAAAAAAATAAAGGCATAAAAAATATCGAATATTGGCTTGGAGTTTAAAGCAGTTGCAACTCAAATAGAAGAACATGATACGGTAGAACAAGGTCAGCAATTGAAGAGAGAGAGAGAGCCCTGGTAAAAAGAGAAGTGGTTTTCATGTTATGAGCTCAACACTAAAAAGTCATAGTAAATAACAGAGTTCATTACTGTAGTCATTAACTTTACTATCTTTAACAGATGAAAAATACGATACTACTATTTCTGATATTATCAACATTAAGTTTAAGCGCTTTAGAACTTCCCCAATATGAGGTTGTAGCTGGAGATACCATTAATTTGGTAGACATTAATGACCTGAAGCAGGGAGAATGGCGCATGTTTGCGAAATACACAAAAACAGCAGGGTATGAACCTGACCAGTTGGTATCACTTGGAATTTATAAGGAAGATGTACGTGAAGGTCTGTGGGAGTTTTTTACAATGGAAAATGAATTAGACTACACCTCTTATTTTATTCATGGGATAGATACCGTACAGGGAGCTAAAAATGATGCTGCTGCACGAACTTATGTTAAGGTATTGCAGGAAGAAATTAATGCCCTTAAGTCCAAAATATCATCTACAGAACAAGTAGAAAGTTCCGATGCGCTTGCAGCTGAAAAGTATGAAGCGGAGATAAAAGCGTTAAAGAACAGTAAATCAATATTACTGATTATAATAGGGCTACTCCTAATAGGGTTTGCTATATTTTTCCCTAAACTCCTTAAGAAAAAGAGTACATAATGAGTGAAGTGCATCTCTAAAAAATGCCAAGAAATAAAAAAAGTAAGTCTATCGCTTTGCGTACTGGAGGATAAGATTTGTCCTGTAAGTAAATGTGAGTAAGAATTCTGTCCGCTTTTTTAATAGTCCTAGTTCTTGTTCCTCAAGGCGATTTACAATTAATTCTTGCTGCTCATTTTAGGGATCAAACAATAAATTGGTGGGATTCGTTGATCATTGGGCTTAAAAAAATAGAATGGTTACAAAGAATAAGCACGTTATTTATTGCACTAAAGGAGCTTCCATATTTTAACAGTTCAAAGCACCGCACCCTAAAAGAGAAGATTCATTTCTATTGAGTAGAGAAGCAGCTACATTCTAAAGAATGCGAAGAGGAACGCTCGCATTCCAATGCACTCCCCCGAAATAACAATTAAGGACTTTCCACTAAGGGGCCAAGTCTGTATTCCTCCCTATCCAACGTAAAAGAGATCTTTCCTTCACGATAAGCCCTCTAAAAAACGAAAAAGAATACTGCGACACAGGAGAGTAGGAAGGGTGGGGATACATCCAAACCTGAACTTCTGGACAATAGAGAAGAACCAATAGCTGTTGGCTAGAAGCCTATATTTAGGATTCAAATCCAACACAAAATGAACCGCAAGACCAATAGAAAGCACTGAAATTCAGTTTAAATGATCCCCCATTATTGAAAATAGCTGGTCATTTAGCGCAAGGGTTAACCGATAGCTTTGAGCAGAACACGCATAAAGCTATTGCTAGATTAAAACGAGCCCATTGATGGCATAAAGTTGAAAATGCACCATTCTACTCATAGCATACGATATCCAGGTCTATACAGAGGAATTATGTCCAATATTGAATTCTATTAAGAAGAGAAGTAAATGCTTCAGCAGGATCTTTTAATGCTGAAATTAAAGCGTTCAGAACATAATTTAGGGGCGTTAGGGAGGTGAAATTCTTTCTGTTTAGGTGGACTAAATGATTTGCTTTACTAGGCTTGCCTCCCCAATTTATTATTTGATCCCTGAGGATCAAGGTTTAGCGCATTAAAAAAGCCTCAACAACGTAGTGTTATTGAGGCTGTATTTTTGTGACCTGGCTGGGGTTCGACCCCAGGACCCTCGCCTTAAAAGGGAGATGCTCTACCAGCTGAGCTACCAGATCTTTTGTTTAGGGTTTGCAAATATAGTAGTGTTTTTTTGATACCAAAAACTTTTATCAATTTTTATTGAGTTAAAATTAAAAAAAGTTGGGAAGTACTATAAAACAAGGAGAAACTGTTTAGTTAAAAAAGACAATGGATCGTTCTTTTTATCGCTACAGGCAAGTTGATAAATGGAATTAAATCGTGTTTTTAGAGATGCACGCCCAATTTATTTTTTTTATTTTGGCCCCAATTCAATAAGCTCTAAATCTTTACGCTTTTTTTATGGATGGTAACTTGTTAAAAGGGGGGTACATTTTAAGCGATGAGTCAATATTATTGGATGAAAAGGGGAGACCATAGCATGCTTGAGGTGTTCTTTTTTTATTTTTTCGTTTAACAATTGTGCAAATTGTGTGCGCTTCTGCTACGGAGGGCTTTGGACATGACTTTTTATTTTATTATTTTAGTTAGAAACTTCATAAATCCCTACAGATTATCAATCTAGGGTTGGAATTTTCTTACAGGCTAAATACTTAGCTGCAGCCAACAAAAAAGGCCAAGAGTTCAAAGCAGTTTACTGCTCCCTTTTAGCGCATGTGGGTTAACTTTTTTTATGGCCAGTTTTACTATTTCTACGCCCTACAAATCGCCCAATATAATACACCACCAGGAAGTAGATAAATGGCATTTTGATGATGTAATTTAAATTTTGAGTTTGATTCAACGCTATTAATACTAGCGCTAGCACGATCATAAATAGAAGTCTTCATATTTAATATAATTTCAGATTCAAATTGTACCTAAAGTACTTGATTTGTTAAACGTGTTGTAATGTGACTTTAGCTGTGTATGTTAAATGAAGTGAAGTTCACTACTTTTTTTAATAGCCACTCTAACCTATTGTGGTGAATTTTCTCTTTTTATGGAGGCCTAAAGTTTTTATTTTTTAAGCGATTAGCCAATGTTGATGATGAAGAGGAGGGATAGAGTTCTTGATAAAAGCCTAATTTATGTTATAGGGGGACTATTAAAAAAACTATTTTCGTTTAGCTGAGCAGATGGAAATTGTGGGGTTAACAATTCCTATTAAAACGTTAACCGTTTCATCACGAACACTAATTTAAACAATTATGAAACAGGGAGTAAACAAATTTTTGGCGGAGTTTATGAATTGCTTTACGGTTTAAAATTCCAACTGCTTTATAAAATCTAGCTGATGTGAGCTGTTCTCTATTTTATTTTTCTGGACCTAAATCCTCGCCAACAAAACTGTTTATTTTTTCTTTACAAATTTTTTCTGTCAGTTCTTTTAGTTTTGTTACGCTAACAGCAAGGTATTCTAATTCTGATCGAGCGATTAAATATCCTTTTTTGTAGCGAGAATCTATGTATGCTTTTTGTAATAAACTAAAGTGATGTTTTTCGGCTCTCGTCTGTCGGGGAAATATTTTTTTATATTCTAAATTCATTGTAGAAGCTATT
>JAWUVT010000096.1:0-7317 GCA_034112225.1 Flavobacteriales bacterium
TTTCCATCAAATTTTCCTAGCGAATATTCCACGCCACCTTCGATAATTTTAGAGGGGTTGTCCATAATCTTTGTTTTTAGTGGTTCGCAAGTTGTCCTTGATTTGGGACACTTGATTTTCTTTTGTTTTATTTTTATCTTCAAATAATTCAGCTCTATCCATCCAGTTCGAGGCTAAAGCGCGCCAATCTCGAATTTTTTTTCCATCGCTGGTTTGCCAATTACGGGTTTCATAATGCTCGTAGAATTTTTTTCCTTCATCAGCTTTAGAACCTTTTTCAATAAAAAAATCAATAACGGCCTGCCAGCCCTTTGGTTGTTTTATATTTTTTACTTGTTTGGTATTGTTTATAGTAGATACCAATGCTTGTCCATTTATGGGACGGTTTAAGTCTACTGCTGGTTCACTGGTGGGACAGTACTGTTCTGCAAGTTGTTCTAATACGGGATCGTACTGTCCTGTAACAGGTTCATCACTTGTCCCAATAATGGACATCTTTATTTTGCTGCCTTTGTATGGATTGTTTGATGGAAAATAACACAAGTAAAGCCACGAGTCTAAATCGGTTACGCATCTGTGATACGTAGATTTTGAACCTATTTTGGATGCACGCATTAAATCACGACGGTTTACATAAAACTCATCTGCAAATCTGCTACTGTTCCATTCTTGAAAGAGTGCCATATACAAACTGATATGCGTGGGATTTAGTCGTTCATCAAAATAGAATGTTGAAAAAGCAGCGTTAAGTAGCTTTATATAATTCATCAATTAAGAGTTTAGGCTGTGCTGCACACGATTTGCATCCATTATATTCTGAATTTCCTCGGTATCATAATGAATGATTCCACCAACTTTAGTGTAAGGCAATGTTCCGTTTATTCGAAGATTCTGCAAAGTGCCTGGGCTAACTTGAAGCAAGGCCATCACTTCTGAAGATTTCAAATATTTTTTAAGTTTTCCTGATGTTTGTTTGGAAAGAAGGTTTTTAATGTCATCGAGCAATTCTAGTTTGAATTCTTGAAGATCGTCTGTGGTAATGATACTTGTAGGCATAGTAAAAAGGGTTTTTTAGTAAGGAGCTGCCATTAGCATTCAGCTAAAATGATAGCCCCTGACTTGATTTGACTTTCGTTCTGCAAATTTGATAAGTATTATTTGATTTTATACACCAGTAAGACGGTAGTACCGTCAAAATTTAACATCTTGAAATTTGATGGGTTTTGTAGTGTTTTGAAGGTTTAATTTTAATGATAGGTAGCCAAATAGTCTTAAATTAAATGAAAAAAGCATCTAAAAATAGCTTACGTTAGGTAGACCATAGTACTGACTTTTTTAACAACTTGAAATGAGAATATAAGGAAGGTATTTGGTACTTATTCTTCACTCTTATTTATTTTGTTAACTAGCGAGCTAGAAAGTTGGTCAAGAAAAAGTGTTCTGCTATTTTTTCTGTTCTTAATATCTTGAAATGTTTTGTAAATTTCTTTTGGAGCAAAGTCAAATACCTGTTGTAATTTTTTGGAAATTTTCATAATGCTTTGGTTGTTTTGCTTTCCTAATCCTGTTGAGCAAAGTGCATAAAGCAATTCTACGTAATCTGTATTTGAAAATGACCAGTGAATTTTTTCAAATGGTTTGATAGCACTTTTTCTTCCACTTAAACCATTCCTAATTTTATATTTTCTCTCATCAAGATAAAACAGCAACGAATTGTAGGCTTTATATTTACCTAGCAGCATATCTCTAGGTGTACAAAATTCAGGGTCTTGAAAGTAAAATTTAGAGGTAGTAATGTGAAAAGTGTCAGAATAATCTCGTGTATAATATTCTTTATCAAAATGAGTCGCCTCGGAATCTACATACCTACTAAAATCGATATTGTATAAGAAGAAACGATTGAGTTTGTTTATTTTTTTTTAATGGATTTCAATTGCGCATTTTTATCAGCTTTTGGTAATTGTATTTCAAAAGATTGAATTTCAGAAAAATAAATAAGTTCAATAAGAGGTATTTGCTTGGTTTCTTTAAAGAATACTATTTCATCTTTGATGGTATTAAATCCTTTTTTAAGGATTTCTTTTTTAAAAGTGCACAACAGATTACGGCTAACATGGATAGATTGATGAGCTCTTTTTAAAATATTTCCATTTTGAAATTTTATTTCATCGAGATCCTTTAATAGTTTCTTTGATAATAACTGTAAGTTCATAAGTAGCAATTTAATTTTTGAAACTATATGTACTCGGTTTAGTTGATATGCTTAAAACTTTACAGTTGTCTAATTTTTGCTGTAAGATAAATATTCAATACGAGTTCTATTTATTAATTCTATAACTCGATAAATTAAATAATATGGTTACAATTTAACGTAGATATTTACGGAATATCCCGTATTTTTCTACGGAACTTTTGTTAGATGTTTTAAATAAAGTTTTTGGGATTTTAATTTTTATCACTTTTCCTTTCGAAAACGCTTTAAAAATTCGGATCTATTTTTAACACCCGTTTTTTTGAAGATGTTAGAAGCGTGTTTGGAAACGGTACTTTCTGCAATAAATAAATCTTTAGCAACATTTTTATAGGTTAAACCACTCAAGATTGATAAAGCAACTTCAATTTCTCTTCTAGTTAAATCTTCATATATAATTTTTCGTTCTACCAGATCGTCTCGCTGTTTTTTCTTCAGTGCAAAAACCTCGAACATTCTGGTGTTGTTTTCTATGAAATATAGATACCTATCGATTTCAATGACAGTAATTGCATAAAAAGCAATATTCATTACCGTAAATGTTATCCATTGGTAATCACCAATGACAGTAAGTATAGGTAGTAGGGCAATGCAGGCAAGACTAATTACCGAAAGCTTATTTCTTCTTAAAATAATAATGTTAGGGTTGGAGATGTTCGAAATACTGCGATAAAAAACAAATAGAAACACAAATGCAAAAATTGAAATAGGAATTGAAAAAAGAAACCTTGAAATGTTTAGTGAGTCACTAACGAAATAAGGGACTAAAAATAAAATGATGAAACCGATACTTGTATATAAAGCTACATTTCTAATGGTTAAGTTATATTTTAATACAATAATATCATATTCTTTATACAGGTAATAAATGATATAAAGACATAAAAAAATTGCGATACTGTAGGTAATAATATATTGAATAATCAAAGGGCCTGGAAAATTATCTGTTGGAAGAAACCCGCCAGAAATATTGTAGGCAATGAATAAAAACCCAAGATAAATAAATCGTTTTAGGTTATTGTGTGATTTCTTTTTAGATAAGAAAAGAGAAAACAATACGATGACTATATCTATTAATAGATAGAAGAATGTTGTCCAATGTATTGATGTATTAAACATAAGTCTTTATCCATTTTCTTCTTCAAATCTATTCACATTAATATTTTTAACAACGTTGTCATAATTAAAGATTTTTCCGTTTATCGCAAGATATACACCATTCGTTAAAAATTGTAAAGCAGCAAACGCAAAACCTAAATTAAAAGCCGCATCTGTGTTTTTTTTTGAACCTAAAATAAAAGAGCCTGTGAGTACAATAGTTTTCTCTAAATGAAGTGCGCCAAGATATTTAGCAGTATCACTCATAGTATATGTTCCGTGGGTAATGAGTACTTTATAAGTTTTTAACGATTTTATTTTATCCTTTATTGCCTCTCTATCTTCTATTGTTATGTGTCGACTATCTTTATTAAATAGATGTTCTATACTATAATCTTCGGAAATATTAACTACTTCCAGAAACCGAGATATATCAATAGTATCTATAGTGGATTTATCTTCTGTATTGGCATATTCCAAACCACCAATTGTTCCTCCAGTAGTTAAAATTTTAATCATTCCGTTGAAATTTGATACATAAATATAGGCAACAAAATCTATACCATAATTGCTATAGGTTTTGTCAACACTGTAAATTACAACATTTTAGAATAAGAAAATATAGGATTGATACTGTTTTATGAAATTAAAAGTTAATAACATTATCTAATGCTTCATCCGCATCTCGATGGATAAAATTAGCTTGGTAGTTTAGAGTAGTTTTCAAGTCGCTGTGGCGATATAGTTTCTGTTAAATTACTATAGCTTTATTTTTTTATACTTAATCTTAAAACCTATTCAGTACTTCTTTCATTTATCAAAACTATACCGTAGGTTTTAATTTTAAAAAAGCTTTTCAGCCTAATATCAATTTCAATTTTTCCATATCATCACTAACTTTTCTTTCAACTACTTTGGCATAAATTTGAGTTGTAGCTAATTTTGTATGCCCCAACAATTTAGAAACCGTTTCAATAGGGACGCCATTACTTAAGGTTACGGTTGTAGCAAAAGTATGTCGAGCCATATGAAATGTGAGGTTCTTTCTAATACCGCATAAATCAGATATCTCCTTTAAGTAACTATTCAATTTTTGATTAGAGAGTTTGGGCAAAAGACTATTGTTATTACAAGTTCTTATATGCCCTCTATATTTTTCAATCAAGATTCCAGCTTTAGGCAACAAAGGAATTTTAAATGGTGTGCCAGTCTTTATCCTTTTTGCCATTATCCAAGGATTATCATCTATTCCAGTAACGATGTTGTCACTAGTCAATTCAATAATATCACTATAAGATATGCCAGTATAGCAACTGAAAAGAAATAAATCCTTTACGACAACTAAACGCTCAATTGACGATAATAAATCTTCAATACTTTGTAATTCTTCTTTGGTCAAGAAACCGCGTTCTTTCTTTTCAATCTTCATTTTGAAATTTATGAATGGGTCTCTATCAATCCATTCCATCCTGTATGCAAGAGTGACCATTCTACGAAGACGTTTTATGTGCTTCATTGCAGTATTATTCCCAATTTTAGGTTGCCCAATTTTAGGCGTATGGGATCTGAGAAAATCCTCAAATCCAATTACGAAGCTATAGTCAAGATTTGGAAGCAGAATATCGTTAGTACTAAATTCTTTCAAGATATATTCCATCATATACCGTTGGCTAGTTTTATACTGGCTCATTGTATTTTTATGCAGTTTATGCTGCATTTTTTCGTTATGGTAGTCAATTAAATCTTGAAAAGAAAAGGTTTTTTTGTCCTCACCCAAAAATTTAGCTTTAATTATCTGGGAAGTAATTGGTTTACCCTCATCCTTAAAATATTCATAAATCCGATAAATTTTAGATTGCACTTCATTTAAGTAGAGATTTAAGATACGAGAGTCCTTACCAGTTCCTTTAGCTCTCTGTAATTTTTCGTCCCAAGTGGTTACATCGATTTTCTTTTTCAGGCTGATGTTGACACGTTGACCGTTTAGGGTCACCCTTACATAAATATTTGCTTGGTTGTTTACGGCACGTTTGCCATATATCCAAAATAGGATAGAAAATGTTGAAGAAGTACGCATAGTTGTCGTCTTAAATGGTTAAACATTAGTTAGACGAGAGTCAAATCAACTAGACTTAAGATATCAATATACATTATTCTGTCAACATAGTTGACAAGAAATAAAATATGTTGACGATTTGTGACCTTTTAGAATCAAATAGAATCAAATTCTATGATTGCCCTAAAAATATAAAACCTTGTAAATCATAAGATTTACAAGGTTTTGAGGGCTTTTAATAAGCCTTTAAGCGGTCTGGACGGGACTCGAACCCGCGACCCCCTGCGTGACAGGCAGGTATTCTAACCAACTGAACTACCAGACCGTTGCTATTAGCGGTTGCAAATATAACATCTATTTTAACACTTGCAAGCATAAAACATAAATTTATTTAATTTTTTTTCTACTTATTAAATATGCAGTCAAAACTTCATGATACCCTTTCTCTATATCTACAGGGATGTAATCAATTTTATATTGTAAACATTTATTTTTCAATTCTTTAAAATAAATACCCACCAATTCGGTATATTTTTCTTGAACATTTTCTGCATGAATATTAATTTCTTCCCCGGTCTCTACATCCCTGAATTTTTTGGGCGCATTGTCAAAATTGAAATTAAATTCTGTTTTTCCGTCGTATGTATGAAACAAAACCACCTCATGTTTGTTAAATTTAAGATGTTTTAAAGCTTCAAAAACAGCCGTATTGTCTTTATTTGGTTGAAACATATCTGTGAAAACAAAAATCAAAGAACGTCTGTGCAGTTTTTCTGCAATTTCATGCAAATAGGTATAGGTATCTGTGGTAGATTTCGATTCTGAAACTAATAATTGTTCTAATTGATATAACAACATGCTTCTATGGCGCTCACTTCCTTTCTCTGGCGCATAGTATTCATACCTGTCTGAATAAATACTTAACCCAACCGCATCTCTTTGTCTTTTTAAAAGTTCCATTAAAGAGGCCGCTGCAATCGCAGAAAAACCAACCTTATTTAAGGTATTTAATGTTTGCTTTTTTACCACAGGATAATGCATGGAGGCAGAGTTGTCGATAACAATATGACATCTAAGATTGGTTTCTTCCTCATATTTCTTGGTGTAGAGCTTCTCTGTCTTTGCAAAGAGTTTCCAATCTATATGGCGTGTACTTTCTCCTGTGTTGTATAATTTATGCTCAGAAAACTCTACTGAAAACCCATGAAACGGACTCTTATGAATTCCTGTGATAAAACCTTCTACTACCTCTTTTGCAAGTAGTTTTAAATTTTTAATTTCAGCTGATTTTACTTCAAATACGCTCATACTACTTTTTAATGCTTTGTGCCCTTGTTAGATTATCTGTGGTCTGTAATAATTTCTTTAATAAAATTGGATTGTAATTTGGGTTTTCTTCTAAAAACTGCACTAAAATAGTGTGCGCTTCCTTTGAAGAATAATTGCCAATAGAACTTGCTAGCCATCCTTTAGGAAAGAAAATATCTCCTGTTAATTGCACTTCTTCCAACGTTTCTAAAATAGCATTTAAATGCTTTATAGATTTTTGCTGCCGCAGCGGGTGGTATAAATTACTGAAAGCTGTCTGCACCCAAGCTTCTTTTTCTCTATTTTCTTTTTGTAAAAGTGCCGTCATAAAATTGTCTCTCACGGCTTCATCGCTAGAAAGTGACGGCAACAACCACATAAAGCGGTCTAACCGGTCTTCATTTGAAATTCTAGCTTGTTGTTCTTGTAAGATTTCTGAGGCCTTGAAATGTTTAAAAACCACCAATTTCATTGCTAAAGAAGTGAATTCATCCTCATTTAAAAAGAGCTTTTTAATTTTCTTCTCCTGCTTCCAAATTTGATATAAATTCTCTTTTCCTGCTTCTGAAATTGCAATGGCTTGGTACAACTCAAACAACGTCTT
>JAWUVT010000097.1:0-10353 GCA_034112225.1 Flavobacteriales bacterium
GTGACTTTTGATTCTTACTTTAATTGCGAACCTTTTAGCTTTTCTAAACCTTGTTCGATGAGTTGTCTAGCTTCCTCAATGTTACTTGGTTTCGTTGGAACAAACAGATCCCTAACATCCACATCTAGCTTCTCGGCAATCTTTAATAGAGTTGTCACACTCGGCATATTATGTTCGCTGGTGATGTTACTGATGGTGGTCAGGGATGTGTCGATCATTTCAGCTAACTCAACACGGCTAATCCCTTTCTCCTTCATCACCTCTTTAATTCTTAACACTTTCTCCATGATTGTTTTTTTTGTTGTAAAGATACAATAACTCATTAAATGTTAACTTTTATATTGAATAAATCACTGAATAATTGCCTTGTCGTGAGGTAATGTTTATCTTTACATCATGTAAAAGCAAATATTTAATGACTATTAAAGCATCACAATTTAAAACCCAACTAAAAAGGATCAAAGCAAACCTAATGAAGCGATTTAAATATAAAACAAAATGAAATCAACGAAAAACAAAATCCCATAGCAACAAAAAAAATAGCTTTGTAACTATAAATATTACGAGCTTTTAAGGTCTTGTTCTCTACAACAGAAATCGCAAATTTTAACAGCGAGAATAAGAGCTGAACAGACTGCGTATCCAATATGGTGCGTAGCTGTTCTTTTCCTTCTGTGTAGGTTTTTGCGAGCCTTGTTGTAGGGATTATGTAACAGTTTACGCACCTCGTTTTTTTTGAGGTGCAGAATAATTATCTAAATCTTTAAAAACAGGGACAAGAATATTCAAACACAACTACTTAAAAGCAATATGATATTAGTAGAAACCTGTAACCGTCTAGGTAAACTCAATAAAGAGCAAACGAAAATAATGAAAGAGTTGCTGCTCAAAAACTCCAAATTAACCAAGCTCTGTGCAAGCATATATTCCATATTGAGCACTAAAATTAATCGAATAGGATTAGTGGAGAATTGGTTGAAAAGTTTACGAGAGTACTTGAAAAAAAAGGCCTAAACAAAGTGAAAAACAAAGAAAGAGGAACTTGAAAAAGTTCCTCTTTTAACTAGGGGTTTAAAAATAGTGCAGTTGAAATCTGAATGAAAATTTACCATCAAAAACCAGGTTTATAATTTTGTTTCCACCTCTAAAACCATTCTTTTTTGTGGAAAGATTTGGGTAAAAAAGATTTGTTTTTATACATAACCTTCATTTTTCTAGGAAATTCAAGAATCTTATCCGTTAATATTCTTGGCTTTATTCCAGTACACGTCCATTTCTGTTAAGCTCATATCGCTTAATTCTTTGCCCTCTTTTTTAGACTCAGATTCTAAATACTGAAAACGTTTAATAAATTTTTTGTTGGTTTTTTCGAGTGCATCTTCGGGGTTTATATTTAAAAATCGAGCGTAATTAATGAGTGAAAAAAGAACATCTCCAAATTCATCTTCAATTTTGTTGCTTCCTGCTTTTATTTCCACTTGTAATTCTGCAATTTCCTCATTCACTTTGTCCCATACTTGGTCTTTGTGGTCCCAATAAAAACCAATGCCTCTTGCTTTGTCTTGTATTCGAATTGCTTTAACCAATGCTGGTAAAGATTTTGGAACTCCCTCTAAGACAGATTTTTTTCCCTCTTTAAGTTTCAGTTTTTCCCAATTTGCTTTTACCTCTTCTTCATCAGCAACTACAACATCCCCATAAATATGAGGATGACGATGGATTAGCTTTTCACAAATAGAATTCAATACATCAGAAATATCGAAAGCATCAGTTTCCGATGCAATTTTAGCATAAAAAACGAGGTGTAACATTACATCTCCGAGTTCGTTTTTTACTTCTTCTAAATCGTTTTCTAGAATAGCATCTGTTAGCTCATAAGTCTCCTCAATCGTTAGATGTCTTAAACTTTGCATGGTCTGTTTTTGGTCCCATGGGCATTTTTCTCTTAACTCATTCATAATGGTTAATAATCTATCAAAAGCAACTAGTTTTTCATCCATTGTAACAGCCAATTATTATTCTAAATTTGTTAAGTGCTAAAAATACACCATAAATATTATCTTACCGTTGTGTTCCTCTTTCTTTTTGTGAATGGTTTTTCACAATCTTCAACCCTTAATGGCGCATCAATAGGAGCTCAAAAATCAGGAGACCCTCTAAGTTCCTTCTCCTTTGGGCTTCAAGGAACCTTTCATCACGGTGCCATTTTGCCTCACCGTAAAGAAGTGAATGAAATTGTTGAAGGACATACTAGTGGCGTTGAACTATCTGTGTTGAAAGCCACTATAGGCAAAAAAAGATGGCAACAGTTGTATCAATTACCACAGGTAGGTATTTCTGCATTGGCAATCAATTTGGGCAATCCCAATGAGTTAGGTTTTGGTTATGGGTTGTTTCCTTTTGTTGTTCTTCCAATTACTCAACATAAAATAAATTGGAACATCAAAATTGGGTATGGTTTAGGTGTGATCGAGAAACCCTTCCATAAAAAAGAAAATAATAAAAATGTGGCCATTGGTTCTCACTTAAACGCTATCATTTATTTTAATTCGATGTTGAATTTACAATTGGTTAAAGAATTAGCGTTCTCTGCAGGAGTTTCCTTCCTTCATTATTCTAACGGTTCTTCTGCTCGCCCCAATTTAGGAATTAACATCCTCTCTCTAACTTCAGGACTTCGCTATACTTTTGGAAAAAAAGAAGTTTTTACTCAAGAAATATTTAGTGAGAGCGCGTTCACCTGGAATAACAAGGTAACTTTGGGTATGGCTACCAAAGAAGTTTCGCCTATTGATGGTCCACAATATTGGGTGTCAACCCTTTCATTTAATAGGATGAAGTCAAGAACAGAAAAAAGTTCTTTTGGTTTTAGTGCTGATTTGTTTTACAATTCATCGTTATCAGATTTAATGGCCAGAGATTCTTCAATAACCTCTAGTGGTTTAGACAACTTTAGAGTAGGAATCATTGGCTTGTATTCTTTTGATTTTGGTAAAGTTTCAGTTTTACTTGGTGCAGGAGCTTATGTTTATTCAAAATACAAAGACAATGGAGTGGTCTATAATAAGCTAGAAACGAGGTATTGGGTGAGTGATCAACTCTTTTTAAGGTTGGGTGTTAAAACACATCTTGTTTCGGCTGATTTTGTTGAATATGGTATTGGATATAAATTTTAAAGGATGCGTTTGAAAACACTAATTGTACTCTTGATGACCATGGGTGTTTTTTCTTGTGGAAAAGATTCGGTTTGCTTTAAAGGAACTGGAACAATTGTGAGTGAACAACGTTCCATTACAAACAACATAACCTCCATTAGCACTCAAGATAATATTGATATAGTAATTACACAAAGCGCAATATCATCCTTAGTTTTGGAAGGAGGCGCTAACTTATTGCCTTATGTTAATACCGTTGTTTCAGGAGGAGAATTGTCTATTTCTAATGCGAACAGGTGTGGAATGTTAAGGGCTTATAAAATTCCTATAACCGTTTACCTTTCCTTGCCAAACCTCACCCACATCAACTATACCGGACAAGGGAATATTACCAATACAGCAGTGCTAAACTTTCCTTTTTTAGCCATTGAAAGTTCTAGCGGCACAGGAGAAATTAACTTAGCGGTGAATGTCGATGAGCTTTCTGTAAAACAGCATTCTGGTCCTGCAGATTTTACCCTTACAGGGATTGCAGCAAAGGCTTATGTATATACATTGGGCAATGGTTGGTTCCACTTCGAGCACTTAATCACGAATCAATCTCATGTAAGTCATAATGGTACAGGAGATATTTTTGTTCATGCCAATGATGAACTGAGAGTTGAGTTGAGGCATTCAGGAAACGTTCTTTATACCGGAAATGCAAACTTAGATTTAACCGAAAAGTCAGGGAGTGGAGAAGTGATTAAACAGTAATTATTTTCTTTTGAAGAGGATGTATTTTACATCTCTTCCATCATCCTGAGTAGTAAACGTTTTTAGTTCTTGTAGCTCCGGATGTGACCGGATGAATTTTTCAGACATCCCATTTTCAACCACATTAAACCAATTGTCCCAGATGATTAGCTCATTGCTCTTGAGTTGTTTGAGGTTTTCTTTAGTAAGCTCTAGTCTAACATTAGTATCAAAGGGATTAATGTTTAAGAGCTCACTAAAATAAGGTTTGGTAAACACATATTTCGAATACACCTTTTCTGAAGTGTGAATATATTCGACAAGCTCTTTTGCCAGAAGTTGACTGTTGTTCAGGGCCAAGTCTTTTTCCCAATCAATGGCAGATTTATTTCCGCTAAAAGGAAAAATAATTACTGTAATGAGAACTAAGAGTTGGGTAGTTTTCTTAAGGTTTTCATTTTTAATATTTTCAGAAATAAAATTATAGCCGCACAATCCAATAATAGCCATAAAAGGAGCTACTCCTACTAAAACTCTTTTTAACCCCATAGAATTGAAAATGCCCAAATACCAAAATAAAGAATGCGCAATAAAATAGCTTAAAAAAACACCTAAAATTAAGATTGAACTTTCATTCAATAGGTTTTTAGCAGATTTAAACGCACTTATTATTAGCGCAATTATTCCAATCACCAAAAGTGCATAAATGGGTGTGCCTACCACATAAAATAGTTGATGTACAAAATGAAATAAATCACCACTATTGTACGTGCTGCTTAGTTTCGCATAAGGTATTTTGGTAAACACCCATAGCATATCTTCGTAATAAAAATAACCCACCAAAGCGTAAGCTACATGTCCAAAAATAAGATATGGAATCATTTTCCATTGCTTCTTAATGGCTAAGAAAAAACCAAATACACCAATGATTAATAAACCTTCAGAACGAACAAAAGGAAGGAAGGAAAGAACAATTGCCGCTATTAAATAGTTTTTTTTAAGAACTTGATAGGTACAAAAAATAGTAAATAAAGCAAATAAAATTTCGGTTAAACCAGAAAAAGTTAACACAAAGTATAAAGGAATACAGAGCAGTAGGATGGGGGCAATTAAGGTGTTTTTTAGTTGAAGTTGTTGACTGGTTTGATAAGTGTAGTAGATGGTAAGAGAAGCGATACTAATGTTGAAGACTTTCATTCCTAGGATTCCGAATTGAGCAAAAGGAAAAGACAGGAGAACAAATACTGGTTTTGCCCAATGGTTAAAAAACAATTGAGGTGTTGAAATGGCGTATTTAGAAAATAAATAATGAAGAATACTATCTCCAGAACCCCTTTCACCAGTTCCCTCAAATAGATATAAAATAACTAAAGAGGTGATAAGATGCACTCCAAGTAAAGCAATAATTAATAGTTTTGGAGATGGTTTTTTCATAAAATCTCCTTACTTAATTTGGATTGTTTGGCATGGCTAATACTCGCATTTAACTCAAACCCTAAGAGTAAAACAAGTGAGTTGGAATACAACCATAACATAATAACCATTAATGTTCCTATGGAGCCATAAACTTTGTTGTAGGTGGAAAAGTTGTTGACGTAAAATGCAAAACCCGAAGAAAGTAAGATGCTTAGTAGCGTGGCAAGTGTTGATCCTGCGGAAATAAATCGAAAGTGATTGTTTCTGGTGTTTCCAAAATAATAGATAGCAGATATCCCTAAAAAGAACACCAATAATAAGATCACAAATTTAGCTCCTTCTAAGAAGTAAATGATGTAGTTGTCAGTTATGTATCCCTTAGCTGTTAAGTAGTCTGTAATTGTTGCACTAAAAACAATGAGTCCTATTGCAATGATCATTAAAAAGACAATAATAAAAAGCAAGATTAAAGAGCTTATTCGTGTTTTAATAAAGCTCGCTTTTTTTTGTGAATGGGCAGTTTCACTAAAAGCAATCACCATCGAATTTACGCCATTACTCGCTAAATAAAAGGCAAATAAAAACCCAAAAGAAAGTAAACCATCATTTCTATTAAACATTAAATCTTCAATGGTGGAGCTCACCATTTCATAAGCATCTCCAGGCAGCATCCCGTGTATAATTTCTAATAAATGGGTTTTAAAGCCTTTTATGGGGATGTAAGGAATAAGAGAAAATAAGAAAATAATTGAAGGGAATAAGGCTAAGAAAAACCGAAAAGCCAATGAAGAAGCACGGGTGGTGAGCGAGTTTTTTTGAACACCCTCAATAAAAAAACGCAGCACTTCAAACAAACTTAATCCATCAAAACCAGGAATGAATAAACTCTTTGAGATTTTCAAAGGAGTTTGAAAAATAGTGCTTTGCGTTATTTTGTAGATTAGAATTTTGAACAATTAAATGGCCTTTAAACTTAAGTCTAAACTTTTAATTTGATGCGTTAAAGCGCCAACAGAAATAAAATCTACGCCACATTCCGCATACCTTCTAATGGTTTCAGAAGTAATTCCTCCCGAAGCCTCTGTTTCGTAATTGCCATCGATTAAAGCAACTGCAGTGTGCATATCTTCAAAGGAGAAATTATCCAACATGATTCGGTCGATACCTCCAACCGCTAAAATTTCATGGAGCTCAGTTAAGTCTCTGGCTTCAATTTCAATTTTTAATGACTTTTGGTTCTTAGTTAAGTAAGCCCTTGTTGAATTGATCGCTTCTTTTATACCACCAGCATAATCAATGTGATTGTCTTTGATCATGATCATGTCATAAAGCCCCATTCTATGGTTGAGACCTCCACCAATTTTTACAGCCCATTTTTCAAGGTGTCTTAATCCAGGAGTTGTTTTTCGAGTGTCTAAAACTTGGGTGTGGAGTCCGTCCAATAAATCAACATAATACCTTGTATTTGTAGCGATACCACTCATGCGTTGCATAAAGTTAAGAGCTAACCTTTCGGCTTGCAATATCGATTGACTATTTCCTTCAACAGTAAAAATAATGTCTCCAATTTGAACCTGCTCTCCGTCACTTATTTTTTTATGAAATAGAAGTTGAGGATCAATTTTCTTAAAAATAGTTTGAGCAAGTTCGACTCCGGCAATTGTACCAGCTTCTTTAACGAGTAGGTGAGCTTTCCCTATCGCATCTTTAGGAATGCAAGAAAGTGAAGTGTGATCTCCATCGCCAATATCTTCTTGAATAGCGATGTCAATTAATTCGTTAATGTAATTCATAAATGTAACCTGAAATTGAAAAAAAAGAAGGGTTAGGCAAGTTCATTAGTTAGTTAATCGTCAGCCTCAATTTTTAACTCTAAGATGGTGATTTTAGTATTGACCTCTTTGTATAAAATGTAAGTTCTAAAAGTACCGTTTGTGGTAGTTAAATTACCAATGGAGTAGTGGGAGTTGTTTTTTGATTCCCCATTGTGAACCACCTTAAAATCGGAAGGTGTATTTTTCAAGAAAAATGTTTTTAAAATCAGTTTGGCTTGTGTTTGACTATAAACGCCTTCATTTTCAGGAATGCTTAAGTCTACCGAGCTTCCAAAATAAGTAGAAATTTCTGTTGCATTTCCTTCTTTTAAAGCTGTTGCTAAATTGTCAGACACAAGACTAGCATTCGCTATAGAAGCGAATACCAGAAACAATACTGCTAAAATATTTTTCATTGGATACTTTTTTTTTATTAATCAACTATTAAGCCAGTTTTTTTAAGTTTTAATTTGGAATTAAAATGGTTATCAAATGTAATAATTTTTACATTAGCAGGATGAAAATTAGACTAATAACCATAGGTAAAACCGACGAATCCTATTTAAAGGAAGGAATTCATAAATATATGGCTCGCTTAAAGCATTATATCAATTTCGAGATGGTGGAGTTGCCTGATGTAAAAACAGGTAAAAAATTGAATACCACTTTGCAAAAAGAGGCAGAGGGGGTGGAAATTAGTAAGCTCATTTCTAAAACTGATTTTATGGTGTTGTTAGATGAAAATGGAAAAGAGTTTAATTCTGTAGATTTTTCAAAATACATTCAAAAAAGAATGAATACTGGGCTTGACATCTGTTTTGTGATCGGAGGACCTTTTGGTTTCTCGAAAGCAATCTATGAGAGAGCGAACTCTAAAATTGCAGTATCTCAACTCACGTTTTCTCACCAAATGATTCGGTTGTTTTTTGTAGAGCAACTTTATCGTTCTTTTAGTATCCTTAAAGGGGAAAAATATCATCATTTATAAATTTAAGAAAGTATTATCTGTCTAGCGAAATGCCTAAAGTTAAGTCGAAACAGTTAAAGTACTAGGAATTTACTATTTTAGAAAATTCATCGTATACACAACTAAATTTCGTTTAAATACGTATTAGTTGTATTAAGATAATATTATTTAATGTATGAAGAAATTTAATTTTTCAATCGTCTTGTTTTTTTGTGTGCAAACTCTATTTGCTCAAGTCAATTTTACGGATACTATTTTATACCCTCAATCTAAAGGTGCAGCTGATACCAGTAACTTTAGATTATTGAATGAAGGTTCAAAAGCTACAATAGGCCTTTCACAAACCTACAATGCCAATACAGGAATTATTCATGGAATTAGAGCATTTGTATTATTAGATACAAATGGGGTACCGTCTACAACAACAAAAGAGGTGATAATAAGTGTTTTTAATGTTAATAGTTTTAGAGAGCCAACTACATTGATACACGCTAGCGCAGTTACTTTGTTTGATGTTGGTACAGCAGAGCAAACTTTATTGTTTGATACGCCAGTAGCTGTTAATAATAAGTATGCGATAGCTTTAGACTTTGATATTGGTGCGCCCGGTTATAGCCCTGTTACAGATTCACTTTGGTATCTCTGTAATGTTAACACCGCTGGAAACCAAGAGGGTTTAATGGCTCTTCATTATGTTTTTGGTGGTCCATTGTGGATAAACCGGTATGGACATTATGCGTTGACAGATTCTGATTTTGACGCCATGCTCGCCCCAATTTTCGAAACAACGATCACCCCTTCTTATACCACTTCTACAGACAGTATTTGTTTAGGAGATAACGTTCAATTTACAAATACGTCTACATTTAGTACAGACCATATGTATAATCGATGGGATTCATTAGGGATGGATCCATATAAATGGGATTATGGCGATGGATCGGGAACTTATAATCATATTGATACATCATATACCTATGCGGATTCAGGTACATTTAATTCACAACTCATTATTACAAACTATGGGTATACCAATACTTGGGTAGATACTGTTGAGAAAGAACTCGTAGTTGTTGAGGCAGTTGTTGCCAATACAGATACAAGTGTTTGTTTTGGGGATACCTTACATTTAAGTGCAACAGGTGCACTAACTTATAGTTGGGATAATAGTTTAGGAGCTGGAGCGAATCAATTTGCTTTTCAAGCAGTGGATACCATGTATGTGGTAACAGGTACAGGCGCATTTAGTTGTATTTCTAAAGATACCGTTAACGTTAGTGTAAATGCACTCCCCAATGTAATAACAAGTGTAGATACTGCAGTTTGTTTGGGAGATACCGTTTTTTTATCCGCAACTGGAGCAGTAGCTTACAGCTGGGATAATGGATTAGGAGCTGGCCAGTTTCAAGATCCAATACCAACAATAGACACCCTATATGTTGTCGAAGGAACTGATGCCTTGGGTTGTATAGGTTTAGATACCGTTACTGTAGCGATCAATGCATTGCCAACTGTAATGGCAAGCACAGATACCAGTGTATGTGCTGGAGATACCGTTTTTTTATCCGCAACTGGAGCAGTAGCGTATACTTGGGACAATGGACTGGGAGCAGGCCAAACACAAACTCCGATAGGAACTATAGATACCTTATATGTAGTGTCTGGAACTGATGCATTGGGTTGTGTCGGTTTAGACACCGTTAACGTGGCGATCAATGCATTGCCCAATTTAATCGCAAGCACAGATACCAGTGTATGTATTGGAGATGCCGTTTTTTTATCCGCTACAGGAGCAGTAGCGTATACTTGGGACAATGGATTAGGAGCAGGCCAGTTTCAAGATCCAATACCAACAATAGATACCCTATATGTTGTTGAAGGAACTGACGGATTGGGTTGCGTAGGTTTAGATACCATTAACGTTAGTGTAAATGCACTCCCCAATGTAATAACAAGTGTAGATACTACAGTTTGTTTGGGAGATACCGTTTTTTTATCCGCAACTGGAGCAGTAGCTTACAGCTGGGATAATGGATTAGGAGCTGGCCAAACACAAACTCCGATGGCGTCTATAGATACCTTCTATGTAGTAAACGGAACTGATGCCTTGGGTTGTGTCGGTTTAGACACCGTTAATGTGGCGCTCAATGCATTGCCAACAGTAATTGCAAGCACAGATACCACAGTATGTGCTGGAGATACCGTTTTTTTATCTGCAACTGGAGCAGTAGCGTATACTTGGGACAATGGACTGGGAGCAGGCCAA
>JAWUVT010000098.1:0-9568 GCA_034112225.1 Flavobacteriales bacterium
TGCACAAACCTAATTTGGTGTTTTCATAAGCAATAAGATATTTACTTACTGTTTTGCGACTGATGCCTAATTCTCGCGATATCTGACGTTGACTCTTGCCTTCTCGATTACTGCGTAATATTATTTCTTGTCTTGTATACCTACTTATCATTTTACAATGTAACTCTCATTAAATTAGGTTGAAATAAGTGGTCTACTTTTAGATCAATAGGTGGGGTACTTTTGGGTTAATAGATACAGAATTGAGAAATCTTTGTGAAGCTTGAGAAATCGTCCTGAGAACAGAGGAGTTGATCGGCGGGAGATCTCTCTACAAGGTGGAGAATACTTGTGATAGGGTGGGATCTCTCCACAGGGTCGAGATGACAGCGCCCACCATACCAACACTCCTTCTCGCAATGTCTTTTCGAATGCCGCGAAGCAGAATTGAGAAATCTTTGTGAAGTTTGAGAAATCGTTCTGAGAACAGAGGAGTAGATTGGCGGGAGATCTCTCCGTAAGATTGAGATGACAGGGAGACTTAATTATGATCTCTTGAAAAGTTGGCCATTTAACTTTTGCAGCCTTTCATGAGCTTTCTTTTAGCTCTATAATCATATTAAATTACCCGATTAAGTATTTTAACCCTAAGCTAAATGTTGCTCCTCGCTTATAAGCGTTAAAAATATACTCTTGGTCTTTATAGTCGTAAGTTTTTTTAATGATTGGGTTCAAAATGTTTTGCGCTTTAAATTTCAAACTAAATTTCTCTCCTATTTTTTTAGTGATGTTAAAATCCAATTGGTGAACGGGTTTTTGATATACATTTGGCGTTGCACCAACAACAACCACCGCAATTTTTTCTCCAGAAACATTGTAACTCAGGTTGGCTGATAACCCTAAAGAATCGTTACTGTATCCTAAAAACAAGTTAACGATATATGGAGATTGACCAAACATTCTTCTTGTGTTTTCTGCCTCGGCATCAGTTGCTTTTATCAGTTCTAGCTCCTGCGCATCAATTCCAACTTCAGAAAAAACATACGTAAAATTAGCTCCCAGACTAAACGTGTTGGCAGCGTCAGAAATAAAAGCTAGATTCTTTTTAATTTCGAATTCAGCCCCGTAAACCGTTGCATTTTCAATATTTCTCCACGTTAATTCATCATTTTGAGCCTCAGTATTAAATACCAATTCAATAGGGTTAGAGAATGATTTGTAAAAACCTCCTATAGAGATGATTTCCCCAAAATTTGGATAAGTTTCTACTCTAAAATCAATGTTATCGACCAACGTTCGTTCTAATTCAGGGTTTCCTACAATGGTCCAGTTGGTAGAAAAATCATACGTAGCAAAAGGGGCAATCTCTCTAAATGTTGGTCTTGCCAATGTTCTAGAATACGATGCACGGATGTTTGTGTTTTCTGTTAAAGCATATGAAGTGTTTAATGCCGGTAAAATATCTGTTTCTTTCAATTCGCCTAGTTCTTCCGATTGATCATAACTTCTTACTAAAATATTCGTGGTTTCTAATCTTGCGCCACCAACCATTCTCAATTTCTTTGTTGCCCAAATATCGGCCATTAAATACCCCGCAAAAACTTCTTGATCAGCACCATAACTATTTCTTCTTTCGGTTGCCTCTTCAATATATAAATAGTCTGCAACAGGGTTTCCTATAGTTGGTAAATTCATATTATTATTACTCAAGTATTCTGCAACACTTCCTTCATAGTTTAGGTTGCCCTGCGTTCTATAATTGTAGCGATTTTCTGTTAATACTCGTTCTTGGATTAAAAATGCGCTACCGAATTTAATTTTTGAATTCTTTCCTTCCTTCTCTTTAATCGTAAACTCAAAGTTTACTTTTCCATCACCTGTTGTTTGACTTAAGTCTCTATAGTACCTTGTTGGAACCGGGTAAATAGAAGCTTGAATGTTATAATTGTTGCTATCTCCTTCTAGGGTATAATCGTTAGAAAAATACCTTAAATCGGGTTGTTTTTGGCTAGATTCAGACCATGCCCACATCCAGTCTACTTTTAGCTTCTTTAGCCCTTCAAAGTAATGCTCTCCTTTTGTTTGATAACTCGTTAATGCATTTTGTTCATATTCTAAAGCTCTTGTTTGAAAAAATAAGCCTTTTTGTTCTGCAGGAATTTCTCCTTCTTGAAAAGTTGTGGTGCTAATGCCGTTCTGATTTCTTAAGTAGTTAAACCCTAATTTATGGTTGGGAGATAATTTGTAGGAAACGCTAGCAAATGCTCCCCATAATACATTTTCTTGAGAGCGAGTATCCGTTAATGTTCTAGTGGCATTAAGCTCGTTAACATCAGCAACGTTACCCGTCAATTCATACCGATTGGTAACCGCGTCATTTTGTCTATGATCGTATTTTTTAGCATACGATAAACCCGTAATAAATCCTATTTCTCTGCCGAATAGCTTTTTCTGATTTCCTACGGATATAGAGTAGTTTTGATTTAAAAAAGAGGTTTTTTCTTGAACGTCCATTTCTTTATTAAAAGACTTACCAATTACTGAAAGTCTCGCGTTATCTACAAAAAGTGCAGGAATTTGTTGAACGGAGCTTGGTGCATCTCGAGTACCGTCATCAAAACCTAAAGCGTCTGTTCCTCCTCCATTGTACGTTAAAAAACTGCTTTTAAAACTAGACGCAGTATTGTACCCCAATGAGGTAGAAAATTGTAGTGTAAATTGTTCTGGAAAGTCTTTGGTCTCTATATCTACTAAACCTCCTGTAAAACTCCCAGGAAGATCTGGGCTGAAAGATTTAACGACTTTCATGTTTTCAATCATGCTTGTTGGAAAAAGATCTAATTGTACGGAGTTTCTGTTGGGGTCTAATCCTGGAATTTCAGCTTTATTTAATGTTGTTTTACTATATCGGTCACTCAAACCCCTTACATAAACATATTTGCCTCCTTCTATTGTTATGCCAGTAACCCTTTTTGCAGCAGCGGCGGCATTACCATCCCCTCTTTTAGCAATTTCTTGGGCTCCTATCGTCTCCATAACCGTAGCACTTTTTTTCTTCACATTAAGCAAGTAAGCCTCATTGTTTCTTTCAACTTTGGCAGAAACTGTAAAGGTTTCAATTTCCATTGAGGACGTTCCCAATGTAAAGTTGTAAGTGCTTACTTCTCCATCTTTAACCGTGATTTTTGAAGAATCTGAAGAAAAGGAGATGTAAGAGCAAATTACTTGATAAGTTCCTGCAGCCAAATTTGGTATACTAAAGTTTCCATCAATATCTGCCATAGACCCAGTGGTGGTTCCTTTAAGAATTACGGTTGCTCCAATGAGCTCTTCACCATCAGTGCTTGTTACTTTTCCTTGGATGATTCCTTGACCAAAAGTTGTACCTGTTAAGCAGGTTATTATTAGTATTGAGAAGAGTCTTTTCATTTTATTAGTTTATGCTGCAAAGAAAACCTCCTTTCTTAATTAAGTAGTTAATCAAGTGTTAAGTGTTTGTTAGTCCTACATTAACTAATTATTATTCACATTAAAATTAGCCTGCCCCATTACAAACTTTTATTCAGGAAATATCAGCACGTATTGATTACGATAAACTAACCTCTCATTCAGCTATAGGGCTACTACATTTCGGATTTCTTCATAGGAAAAACACTAGAAGCACGGATGAGCTAGTAAGGGTCTCCTTATAGAATACTGTGGTAGAAAGCGCAAATGGAATAGTACAAGCAGCGTTTACTTTAGATCATGTGTTTGAAACCTGTGCTCTTTTAACACTCCAGACACAAAAATAGAGCGTGTGTACTTATCAATGAATTCAACACATGTCTATTGATTTATTAAGGCCTCTTAAACGCATCAACAAAGACGAATGAAACTTAACTCATAGCAACAAAAAACCTATACCAAATGAATGATATAGGTTCTTTTTTTCATTTAAAACAAGCCCTCTATTTTAGTCTGATACAGGGGGAATGGCAAGCTACTTGCTTACAACAAATTTGTTTGAATGCAATAAATTTCCATTAACATCTAAAATGTTATAGAAGTAAATTCCATTGTTGAAGGCTGAAACAGGCAGCGTTATTTGGCTGGTATTAAAGCTTTTCTCAACAATCAACTTTCCTGTAATGTCTAATATTTTAATGGTGTTGTTGTTCGTTAAATCAGTTTTAATCGTTACTTCCGTTTTTGCCGGATTAGGAGATAAAGAAACCGTAGAAACAGAAACGGATTGTTCCGTTACAGCCGCTACTAGTGTAGACTTCTGCCAATCGATATTATTTACTGTTCCATTATCCTCGTAATCCATTTCTACAATAGGAAATTTTGAAATTGGATTGTTTGTCCACCATCTAGCAGTTCTTGTCGTATCATAAGCGATTTGATCTAAATTAAAAAGGCTCGCTAAAACTGGATCAATCATCTCCCAAACACCACTACCACCTGAAGCTGTCCATGTAGTATCAATAGTTTGATCCTCAACAACTTGTCTTAGAGACGCAAAAGTTCCAAAAGGTGTTGTTACATCACCCCAAGCATCAATATTACTTGACAATGATGATGCTCGTGTGATTTTCACAGAATCAATAATTGGAGTTGGTCCTGGGCCATCAGGGTCTGTATCCACAGGGAGAACAATTAAAACGCCATTCCAAGAGTCAACAAAGTTCGTTCCCATAGTGGAAGGGAAAGTAATGAGTGTAGAGGCAAAATTTACGGCCTGGAAACTACCATCTTGTTGGAGCTGTAGCAATCCATTCATAAAAAAACCAGATGCATCTTTGGTTAAGAAAACCCATGAACTATCATCGGAGGATTCTTGCATTACGAGATTTGATAATGGAAAATTAGAATTTCCAGGTGATGGAGATGCATCCATGAAGAACAGCGTATCTAATTCATCTTGATGAAGTGAAGAAAAATCCCACGTTTGATTTGCGCCACTAGACCCAATTGTTATTCCATTAGAAATAGTGTCCTGAGCTTGTTCTATTGCATCTCCAGCAGCTACAACATCTGCTAAATCAACAGTGATTTGAGCCTGAGCGCTATAAATACCAATACTTGTAAGTAAGGTTAAAGAAAGTAATGTTTTTTTCATAATATGCTGTTTTTTAAGTTTTTATAACCCGAAAATACGCTTATTTTATTTCAAACAAGAATTCATAAAAAAAATAAACGGAACTATCGGACTACACTAAACTTGCTTGCCGCAGTTGTTTTACCGGTAATGAGGTCGGCTACAGTATAAATATAGACTCCCGAAGAAAGCTGCGAAATGTCAATATGTGATTGCTCTTCAAAAGAGCTTGTTACTAACAATTGACTTGATAAACTATATATTTTTAGTTGTAATCTTTCAGGGGAATTCGTACTTACATGAATAAAAGATTTTGCCGGGTTGGGGTAAACCGTAATGAAGTACTCAGGCAAAGACACCTCTGTGTTGGGGACGTTTAATTTCAGTTCATCTAAAAACAAAGTTGATCCAATTTTTGCCCAACCGTTTTCTCCAGTGGTGAGTACCGCATTTGCACTTGATAAAGCCATCAAGCTAATTTTTTGGGGTGTTTCGGTAGAATAGTAGACGATGCTTACGGCTTGTTTCTTCCAGTTTTTTTCCACTTTGTTGGAAGTAAAAAAACCTTCACCAATGACTACCGAGGAGTTGTCAACCTCCTTTGTCAGTTGTATTCCAACCAAGACTTCATCCCCGTTTTTCGGAAAACATTTGTAGTGAAACTCAAATTTTTCGGGCCTTTTAGTGAATGCACTTTCTTGAAGTAAAGCACCAACCAGCGTATCTAATTGATTGCCTGCTCCTTTTGGCCAATAGGCAGTGGTTAGTTTTAAGCTTGCTAAGCCTGCCGCAGGATTTTCAACAATTTTAAAAAGTGTTTTTGGAGCGTTGTGTGCTGTCGCATCAGAAGTATTTACCCAGCCTTTAGCGGCATCAATACCTTTGTGGTTAATCGACCACTTTTCAAAGTCTAAATTGACTTGCGCAACACTGTTTAGTGCTCCAACTAAAAGAAGGAATAAGGGGGTTAGTTTGCTCATCATAGAGGATAAAGATAAGGGTTTGAATGGAGGATCTTTTATTTACTTTTCAACAGGTAAACTGTTCAAAACATTATTGATATCTTTGCAGCTATGAGTTCGATAAGACAAGAGAAAGTAGCCCGGTTATTACTAAAAGAAATTAGTCAAATTTTCCATTTAAATGGAGCCAATTGGTTTCCAGGTACAATGGTTACGGTTACCGTAGTAAGACCTTCTCCTGATTTTAGTTTTGCAAAAGTTTACCTGAGTGTTTTTGGTAAGATGGAACCTAAGGAATGTGTAGACTTAATTTCGGCTCACTCAAAATTAGTAAGAGGAGAACTTGGAAAGAGAATTGGTAAACAATTAAGAATTACGCCTGAAGTAGCTTTTTATGTGGACGATTCGCTAGACTACGCCGAAGAAATCTCTAAGCTACTTAAGGAGTAAACTAGTTTTTAGTGTTTGGTTCTTAGTGTTTGCTAATGAGCTATTAACCAAAAACCCAAAACTAGACACTAACAACCAAACACGAATTGATTGAACTTCCCCTTTTACATAGCAAAGCGATACTTAATTTCTAAGAAGTCGCACAATGTGATTAACATTATCTCTTGGATTTCGGTAAGTGGAATTGCTGTAGGTACAATGGCTTTAATTATTGTGCTTTCTGCCTTTAATGGCTTAGAAACCTTGGTAGAAAACCTTTACGCCTCTTTCGATCCCGACTTAAAGATTACACGAATTGAAGGAAAGACATTTTCTACTAAAACGTTTCCAAAAGATAAGATTTTAGCCCTAAATGAGGTAGCGCTTTACAATGCTGCTTTAGAAGAAATTGCATTAATCAAGTACCAAGACAAACAAACCGTTGCAACGATTAAAGGCGTAGAACCTAGCTTTTATGCCATGAGTGGCATCGACACCATGCTGATTGAAGGGCGCGTAAATCACACTTCATCCGCTAAAAACTCAGTAATTATGGGTTGGGGAATTGCCGACCAATTGTCGCTGTTTATTGCTCAAAGTGTTTATCAGGTGAGTATTATTGTTCCAAAAAGAGGAATACAAAAAGGAATTACACCAGGGTCAGAATTTAATAGAAAAATAGGCAATGCCACAGGTATTTTTTCAATTAGCCCCGATTTCGACACCAAATATGTGTTAGCTGATTTAGAATTTGTTCAAGACTTGTTAAAACATAAAGACAAACTCAGTTCTGTAGAGTTAAATTTAAAACCCGGTGCAGATTGGGAAAAGGTAAAAAAAGAAGTGCAACAAATTGTAGGAGAAAACTACAGGGTACAAACTCGTTTTGAAATGAATGAATTGATTTTTAAAACCAACAAAACAGAAAAGTGGATTACCTTTCTCATCCTCTCTTTTATATTGATAATTGCCTCTTTTAATATCATTGGATCGCTGACCATGTTAATTATAGACAAACAAAAAGATGTGTGGATTTTAAAAACGATGGGCGCCAACAATAAAGTAATTCGTAAAATATTTTTTGCTGAAGGAATGCTCATCAACTTTTTAGGCGCCTTTATTGGGATGTTTTTAGGAGGAATTATCTGTTGGTTACAAATGAGGTATGGACTCCTTAAATTAGAAAATAGCGTTATCGATTATTACCCGATGGAATTGAACGCCTTAGACTTTGTTAACGTTTCCATTATTGTCATCATTATCGGATTAGTAGCCTCTTGGTATCCGGTAAGAATTTTGACTAAAAAGTATTTATAACCCAATTTCTGCGCTCCAGAGTCTTGTCGCCTTAAGCTTTTAAATGGGAAAGAGTGCATGGCACTGAGCTTGCTCATCAAGCCAAAAATGACGCTTAGTCAATACTATGAACCGTTCTACTATCTGTCCGTCATCCTCAGCAGAACTGGGAATTAAAGGAACTGAAATTGTGGCTCCATCCAACAATAAGCTCATTCCCAAGAAACAGACTTCGTATCATGCTCTAATACTTCTAACAGTCTTGTAAATATTGGAGGTGGCCATACGTTGGCAAAGAAAAGTTACCATTTTCAGGAGCTGAAATTCCCAAAACTATACAATTAAGAGAAAATATTGGGGCCTATGGTTTTGAGATAAGACAAGAAAAAATTTACCACGGGAATTGGAGACGGATCAATTACCACCTATACCTCTAAAATGGATTTACAATCCTTACCTAAGTTAATCAAGGATTGACTGAAAATTTGCCGAGCTAAAACCCTCCTCCATTAAAAAAGAGCAACTAGTGATCACCCGTTTTACCAGTCCGTTACTTTGTTAGAAAAGGCCTCTTTTAATTCACTACCTTTGCCGCATGAATGATTTAGCCCCTTTTTTTGAAAAGTTTGACAAAAGTTATGCGGAAGATACTTTTGTAAAAATTACACTCAGTAAACCTGCCTATAAAAGCGATGGCTTACACAATGTTTATGTGCGTATTGCTACGATAAAAGAAGAAAGAATGTTGTCATTTACCTATCATTATCAAACCAATGATCAGGTTAAAAACTATACATTAGCAGAAGCCAAAGGGATTTTTTCTGAATTGTTAAATCAAAAATTTAAAGTGGGCATCCTTTTTACCTTGGAAGAGGATTTTACCATTCAATTCTCTAAAAAAGGGAAAGTTTCTATAAGAACTTCGTATCCAAGTTTTAAAAATAAACCACCAGAAACACATGATAAACCTAAGGAAAGAAGAGCTCAATTAGGGAAATATTTAAACCTTTTAGGGATAACCGATACCGATGGTGTTGTCATCCCTAAAATGGCAGATAAATACAAGCAAATTAACAAGTACTTAGAAATCATTGAGAACTTGATGAAGAATGCCGATTTGTCTAAAGAAATTTCTATTGTGGATATGGGTTCAGGTAAAGGGTACTTAACCTTTGCACTGTATGACTATTTGACCAATCAGAGAAAAAGAGAAGTCACCATTACCGGAATAGAATTGCGAGAAGAGTTGGTGGATTTTTGCAATAAAACAGCTCAAGAGTGTGGTTTTGAAGGCCTGAAATTTGTGCGTCAATCCATTCAAGAATACAAGCCGAAAAAGGTTGACATTTTAATTGCATTACATGCTTGTGATACCGCTACTGATGATGCTTTAGCGAAGGCCATTAGCGCCCATGCTAACTTGGTAATAACAGCACCCTGTTGTCACAAACAAATTAGACAACACCTAAAAGGGAAAGAACAAGAAAGTCCAATTTTAAAGTATGGCATTTTTAAAGAACGTCAATACGAAATGGTAACCGATACGATTAGAGCTTTAATTTTAGAGAAAAACCAGTATGCGACAAAGGTATTTGAGTTTATTTCTAACGAGCATACCCGAAAAAATGTGCTGTTAATTGGTCAGAAATCGAACAAGAAAGCCGATAAAGCGGCTTTAACTGAAAAAATAGAGGCCCTTAAAAAAGAGTATGGGATTGAATCTCATTATTTGGAAGAAATTCTTTAATAAACGGATCTCGACCGGCGACTCAACCCGATACCCGGACCCGATACCCGTCCGACCGCTTAACGCGGTCGG
>JAWUVT010000099.1:0-13728 GCA_034112225.1 Flavobacteriales bacterium
TAAAGGAGGCGTAGCAAGATATAGGGGAATAGAAAAAATGCATACTCAAAATCTAATGGAGGCCCTTTGTTATAATTTATATAGAAGTCTGGGGATAATTGCGTCTAATTGTAAAAAAATAATGAGCAATGAAGCTAAAAAAGTGCTTCGTATCATTGAAATATCCAAATAATGATAATTTTAATCTAAAATCATCAAAAATTAAAACTCCACTATTTTTATTCATTAAAACTTTCAACCTTTAGCAACGGTCTTAAGTTAACTCGGACTTATTATTTTATTTAATCTAGTCACTTCTTTTTTTAAGTCAAATTCTGTTATTGGTATATTGTTGTATCCTAAAAATGTTTTTTTTATCTCTTCATTTGTGAAAAGATTTATTTCGTGATTAATATCTCTATTCTTTAGGATGTCTCTTATTGCAGTTTTTTGAATTTCATTTTCGGTTATTATTAAATCTACATCAGAAAGAGTGAATTTCAGCTTCTCTTTATTTATTTCATTTTTGAGTGTAGCTTTATTCTTGTTATAATATTCTAACATCCTGGATATTGATTTCTCATCACCCTTCAAAGGAGGAACGAATCGCCATTCTTTTTCTTCAGCAAAACAATATTCCTCATCTTCAAAACTTTTAGTAATTACACTTCCAATATAATTTTTAGAATGAGCTAATTGAAATTCTATAAGTTGAATTAATTTTAACTCATCTTTTGGGGTATGGTCTCCTTCATTTTCTGTTAAATCACTGAAGGTTGTAATAAGAGATTCTATTAATTTAGATTCTTGTTGATAGTAATGTACTTGGTTAAATCTATTGGTTAATGCCCATGATTTTTTCATTCCAATAATACAAGGGCCATACCTATTTAAATGATTGTGAAGAGATGAGATTGGAATCTCAGAAAATGAAACCATTGGAAAAACATGTGTGAATGATCTAAGTAAATGTCCAATGTCGTAGGAGATTTTTTCTATAGAATAATTAACATTAAACTCACTGGAGTATAATATTTTTTTTAAGCTTTCAAAGCTTGTCTGATGAAGTAAGGTGTCTGTTGATAATCCCATTCTTACAGGTTTAACTTAAGGTTTTTTGTGCAAATTGTGTGCAAATGAAAAAGAGGTACATTACGGTCTCTTATTTGAGTTTTGCGTTACAAATGCGTTACAATTTAAAATAAAAAAAGGGTTACATTTCTGTAACCCTTTTTCTTGTTGCTCCCCCTCAAGGACTCGAACCTTGGACCCTCTGATTAACAGTCAGATGCTCTAACCAACTGAGCTAAGGAGGAATGATATAAATATCAAATTGGATGCAATATTAACAGAAAGTTTTATATTATACAAGTATATTTACAAAAAAAATAATTTTAATTAGTAATTAATTACAGAATGGGCAAAAAGTACAACGTATATGGAATTGGGAATGCTTTAGTGGATATCGTAACTGAAGTGGATAGTCAATTCTTGGAAGAGCATAAAATAGAAAAAGGATTAATGACATTGGTTGATGAAGAAAGCCAAATCAGAATTTCTAATGCCATCAATATGAGTAAAAGTAATCGGCAATGTGGAGGCTCTGCGGCAAACTCTATTATTGCGGTAAGTCAATTTGGAGGTTCTAGTTATTACTCGTGTAAAGTTGCGAATGATGAATTGGGAACCTTTTATAAAGGAGACTTAAAAGCAAATGGTGTAGCTTCAAATTTAGATGAAGAAGCGTTAGGTTTAGGAATTACGGGAAAGTGTTTAGTAATGACTGCCGAAGATGCCTCCAGAACCATGAATACATTTTTAGGGATTACTTCAGATTACTCCCGAACGGAAATAAAAGAAAGCGCGCTTAAAGAAGCTCAATACTTATACATTGAGGGTTACTTGGTGACTTCTGAAAATGGACAAGATGCCATGAAATATGCCAAGCAGTTGGCAGAAGACAATGAGGTACTTACTGCGTTAACCTTTTCTGACCCAGCAATGGTAAAGTATTTTAAAGAGGCAATGGAGTCTGTTGTAGGTACAGGAGTTGATTTATTGTTCTGTAACGAAGAAGAAGCGATGCTTTATACAGGGAAAGACAACCTTTTAGACGCCAGAGAAGCATTAAAAAAGTCGGCAAAAAGATTTGTGATTACCCTTGGTGAAAATGGAGCCATCATTTTTGATGGAGATACCTACATCGATATTGAACCCTATAGCGTTCAAGCAATTGATACCAATGGTGCTGGAGATTTATTTGCGGGCGCATTTCTTTATGGAATTACCAATGGAAAAAGTTTCGCAGAATCAGGAAAAATTGCCTCTTTAGCCTCTTCTAAAGTAGTCACTCAATTTGGACCTAGACTCGAATCGGCTCAGGCTAAAGAAGTTTTAGCGACCTTACATTAACGTTTAATTACAGGTGTTGCTGTTCAAGTAATGCGGGGATACCATAAAAGTCCCTTGCGTTAATTCGTAAGGGACTTTTTTATTTCTATGCGTATTCCGTTTTTTTTATCCTCAGCTTGAATGGACCTCTAAAACACAAATGAAACTATCCCCTGAAGAAGATTGGGATCAAGTTAAAAAGTAGAACAAGATCCTCTGGAATGGTGCACTAAAAAACACCAGGTTAACAATCGGACGTTTTGTGCTTTTTGTTTTTTTTATCAAAATGGTTCAAAGGGTTCTCGTAAAGACTCCATTAACCAATCGTTAGTAATTAGGAGTAAGTAGTTAGGAGTAAGTAGTTAGGGGGGAGTAATTAGTGGTAAGTTAATGAAAGTTACTTAACTCTTTTCTCTCTCTTTCCTTTTGTCTTTTCCAACTCCCAACTCCCAACTTCCAACTCCAAACCTAACTTTTTGCGAGTGAGTCGAAGACTGCGTTGCTATTCATTCCTCATTTCGCACCATAACGAGGAGGGCCTCAACCATTCCCTCAATTGTATGCGGATTTGCAATTGCCGAAACATGAAGCCTATTCTCTTTGGCGACTTTGGCAGTTTGGGGGCCAATACAGATTACTTTTTCGTTGCGGATCCTTAGCCCTAATCGGATAAAAGAATTCACCGTAGAGCCGCTCGTAAAAGTGATGAAGTCAATCTTTTGACTAAAGATTGTGTGGAGTTCAGGATTAGAGTAGGCAAGGGAGCTATTTTTGTAAATGGAAATCGTTTTGACGGAGCAGTGTCTGTTTTCTAAAATTTCAACCCCATCATTTTTTGCGATATCGGATCTTGGAATTAAAATAGAATCATTTTCAGAAATAGGGAGTTCTTTCGCCAGCTGCTTGGCCGTAAATTGAGAAGGAATAAAATCGGTTGGTATGCCAATTTCTTTTAGTGCTTTTTTGGTTTTTTCACCAACAGCAGCAATCTTGCAGTTTATACCGTTGGCTTGGATGCTGTTAAAAAAGAATTTTACGGCATTGGTACTCGTAAAAATGAGCCAATCGTAGTTGCGGGAATTGAAAACCCTTTTTAATTCCGAAGCATTGATTGGCGTGGTTTTTATGAGCGGTAATAAGAGCGTTGTTGCGCCTAAACTTTGAAGTTGATGGATAAAATGAGCGGACTGATCAGCAGCGCGAGTAATTAAAACACTTTTGTTTTTAAGGGGTTGTGACATCGCTCAAAATCGATTTTTTTTTAACTTCTAATTTCGCTTTTAAATCGAGGGCTAAATTTCTAGCCAATGTTTTTTTATCCTCAATGCTTCCAGAAACGGTTCCTTTTTCAAAGTGTTTACCATCTTCTGTCGCATAAACGCCTTCAATAGTAATTGTGGTTTCTGTAGCCTGAGCATAAGCCGCAATTGGCATGTTGCAACCGCCACCTAACGCAATTAAAAAAGCCCTTTCAGCATCTGCAGCATCTTTTGTAGGCTCATGCTTTAATTTTTTTACCAACTCTAAAATGTGCCCTGCTTTGTCAATTAATTCAATACTTAATATTCCCTGACCAACTGCAGGAAGCATTACATCTGTATCAAAAATTTCAGTAGCAATGTCTATCATGTTCATTTTTTGCAAACCAGTTGCTGCTAAAATAATAGCATCATAATCTTCGGTTTCCATTTTGTGAATTCTTCCATCAACATTCCCCTGAATGAACTTGTACTCTAGGTCGGGTCTAATTTGTTGCAGTTGAGCGCTTCTTCTTAAGCTGCCTGTTCCAATAATGGCACCAGCAGGAAGATCCGCTAATTTCTTTTTTGATTTTGAAATTAAAACATCCCGAACATCTTTTCGTGGAGTTACAGGCATAATTCGTAAGCCAACAACTCCCTCTGTAGGAATGTCTTTAAAACTATGTACCGCAAGGTCTATTTCTCCGGCAAGCATAGAACGTTGTAAAGCAGAGGTAAAGGCACCAACAACATTAATGTTGCCATCATCACCACTCGTGCGAATAATCTTTATTTCGAATTCGTAATCAGATTCGATTTCCTTTAATTGGTCAATGACCCAATTGGTTTGAGTTAAGGCCAATTTACTTCCTCTTGTACCCACAACAATTTTCTTTTTTGGAACAAAGACGTCTACCCCTTCAATGTCCAGAATCTTTTTCGCCGTATTAATAGGATTGTCTTGTTCATGGATGTTCTGAGCAATTTTTTTAATGCCATCTATCGTAGGGTTAGAAATTCTTCTCAACAAACGATGTGTAAAGCGCTTTAATAAATCCTCTGTATGTTCGTTAACATTTTCTAATTTGGGGAGCAACCATTTTAGTTCCTCTTCTTTGATCGTTTCGAGGTTGTTCCAATAAGCTTCAATAACTGGAGCTACTTTTCTATTTCTCAACCAGATCATAAACCAGTCTAATTCTTCATTGACTAGTTTTCTTGCTTGTGGAATTTCATCATAACGTTTTAATAAACCATCATAAGTAATTTTCTTAATGTCATCTAAATCAAATAATGAAATGTTAGGATCATTTTTTAATGAAGGATTAAAGTTTCGAGGTACGCCAAAATCAATAAACAATTTATGCCCCCCAGCTTGTAACGCAAAACTTGCTCTAGGGCACTTGCTTTCCGACATGGTTTCTTCATGCAGTAAATTGATTTCCCCTTGAGTGCCTCCAATAATTACATTGGCTTCAGATAAAGCCGTATGCATGTTTTCCATATCCACAGCTTCACCATTCCAATCAGAAGCCATTTCTGTTGCCCGACTTATATCGTGACTGGCAACATATAGTTTTTTTATTTTGGTTCGATCTAAAACAGTATTTACCAAATTGGCCATGTTCCCCGTTCCTATAATTAAGAACGTAGTTTCGGCAATGTTAAAATCATGTTTTTTGATGAGTTCAAACCCTACAGTGGCCAAAGAAGTTGAGAATTTCCCAATATTCGTTTCTAAACGAACTCTTTTTCCGGTATGAATCGCTTGTCTAATTAATTCATCCAGAACAGGGCCTATCGTTTTTTGTGCCCTTCCTAAATCTAAGGCATCTCTAATTTGACCAGTAATTTGATGTTCCCCAATTGCTTGAGACTCTAGACCCGCAGCAGTAGAAAACAAGTTTCTTATTGCAATTTCGCTGTCGGGCAATATGGAAAGGTATTGTCTGTAGTTGCCGAATTGATCAAAAAAATCTAAAATTTGATTGTGGCTTTTGCCGTAAGCATAAATCGAAAGACGATTGCAAGTAGAGATAATAAATACTTCCTCGTAACTCTTTTTTAACTCTTCTAAAGCCGTTATGGTTTGCTCTTTGTTTAACGCTAGTCTTTCCCTAACTGCTATTGGTGCAAACCTATGACTTAACTCTACTCCTACTACTTTGTTCATGCTGATCTTTAAGGTGGGTAAATTTACTAAAAATGGAATAAATTTAATCCGATAATTCTACAAGAATTATTTGGGGGGTAGTCACGTTGTCCATTTTATCTTTTGTTTTTTTAGAGTTAACATCTTTTTTTACTGAAATGCGCGCTCTTAAATTCAACCAGGCAGTCTTTAAATTCCATAATAAAAGGATGTCAATCCCATCCCTAACACAGCATGATCAACGAAAATAGGCATTCAATGTTTAGGATTCATTAACGATGAAAGAAGTTCTAAAACACTTATTTTTATCAAAAAAAAATAGAAGCTATGAATTTAAAAAGCGCTTTCTTAATTGTTTTCATTGCATTAAGTCACCTGTTGTTTGCTCAAACACAAGAACTACTAAAAGTAACCACGCATAAATTAGACAATGGATTCACCATTTTTTTAAATGAAGACTCTACGGCAACTAAAATGTTTGGTGCAGTAATGGTAAAAGCCGGAGCAGTAAACGAATCTGAAGATGCTACAGGAATGGCGCACTATTTAGAACACCTTTTGTTTAAAGGAACAACAAAGTTAGGAACGTCAAACTATCAAAAAGAAAAGCCACTATTAGACTCCATTCAAGAGCTGTACGATCAGCTCGCTCAAGAATTAGGTAAAGAGCAACAATTAAAAATTCAACAACAGATAAATCACTTCGCTGTAAAATCTGCAAAGTATGGTTTGCCTAATGAGTTTGATAAGTTGTTAAAGAGCATTGGAGGAACAAATGTAAATGCGTTTACCAGCTATGATATGACTTTTTATCACAATACTTTCCCGTCTCACGAAACTGAAAAGTGGTTAGACATTTATGCCGAAAGGTTTAATCATCCCATATTTAGATCTTTCCAGTCAGAATTAGAAGTGGTTTATGAAGAAAAAAATAGAGATATGGATGGGATGGAGAACCGCATTGTTGAAGAAATGAATAAAGCAAACTTTCCAAATCTGCCTTATGGGAAATGGAGCGTTTTAGGAACTGTAGAACACTTAAAAAAGCCCTCATTAACAAAGATGAAAGCCTTTTATGAAAAACATTATGTGGCCAAAAATATGGCAATAATTCTTACCGGTAATTTTAAGGCCAAAGAAGTATTGCCAATAATTACAGAAAAGTTTAAGAATTTATCAGCTCAAGAAGCACCCTCTTTACGCCTGCCAGAGTTACAGCCTTTGGCGGAAAACGGGGTGAAAAAAATACGAATTACACCAATTAAAATAGAAATGTTAGGCTGGCAAACAGCCCCTTATAATCATAAAGATAGAGCCGCTTTAGACGTGTGTGAACGTATGCTCACCAACGATTCTGGAACGGGGTTGATGGATCAATTGTCAGAAAATAATGAAGTCATGTTTGTTTTTGGAATCTCCGAAGTCTATAATAAAGCTGGAGCCTTTTCAATTATTGCTGTCCCTAAACCATTTATTCAATCGATAAGCAATACCGATAAAAAAATTGCTGCAGTATTAAATCAACTCAAAAATGGAGATTTTTCTGTTGATTTATTGAATGTATCCAAGTATGAATTGAGTAAACAGTTTCAACAAGCAATGGAACAACTAAATGGAAGAGGCATTGCAATTGGCACGGCTTTTAGTCAGGGAATCTCTTGGGAAGAGTATCTTGCATATCCTAAAAAAGTAAATCAAGTAACCCAAGAAGACGTGCTAGAGGTTGCGCAAAAATATTTCGGTAAAAAAAGGTCTAAAATAATTTCTCGAACAGGGTTTCCTAAAAAAGTAAAATTAGATAAACCTCCATTTAAAGCCGTTTCAAGAACACAAAAAGACAGTTCAGTTTATGCTAAAACCTTTAAAAATATTCCATCAAAATCATTTCAACCTAAGTTTTTAGATTTTGAGAACGATATTGAAAAAATCACCATTTACAAAAACCAATCCTTGGTGAAAGTCGAAAACCCTATAAACGAGTTGTTTTACTTAACCATAAGGTTTAAAAAAGGACCGTTAACCGATGAGAAACTAAATGTAGCAGTCGATTTAATGAACTATTCAGGAGCAGGAAAGTATTCCTATTCAGAATTGAAAAAAGCGTTCAGTCATATGGGGTGTAGTTATTATTTCTCGTGTAACAACAATGGTGTTGCGCTTAATGTAGAGGGCAGTGAAGAACATTTAACAGCGGCAATAGAATTGATTAATCTATTATTAAAAGAACCTAAAGAGGATGAGGCGGGATTTAATTTAATGCTAAAAACAGTAAAATTAGAGCGGAAAAGAGAAAAGAGGGATCGGTATTTTCTCGGATCCGTACTCTACAATTATGCTCAGTACAATGCAAAATCAAATTTTGTATTAAGGCCTTCACTACAAGAAACTAAAAAGATGAAACCGGCACAATTAATTGCTAGGTATAAAAATGTTGTCGAAAACTATAAAACTGAAATTGCTTACGTTGGAAATGGGTCAATAAATGAGTTGAAAAACACGTTTGAGAACAAGATTGATCTATTTGGAAACAATAAAGAGGAACCCTATGCAGAAAGAGAAAGAGTGGCTGTTCCTAAAAATAAAGTGCTCATAATAAACGATAAGAAAGCAATTCAGAGTCAGGTTTATTTTTATGTGCCAGATGATCAACGAGATTTATCCGATTATGTAACCCTAAAAGCATTTAATAGCTATTTTGCTGGAGGTTTTAGTGGTATAATTACTCAAGAAATCAGAGAATACCGTTCATTGGCCTATTCTGCAGGAGGGAGGTACGTTATGCCCGTAAAGGCTAACGCATATTTTTACGCCTATATTGGTTGTCAGGCAGATAAAACCATTAAAGCGCTGTCAGTTATGGACAGTTTGTTAAAGCAGATGCCTCAAAAACCAGAACGAATCAATTCATTAATAAAAAGTTTGAAATTAAGCACCGTAAGTAGTTATCCAAACTTTAGACAGCTTTATGACCATGTGTCTTATTATCAAAAACACGGATTTAAAAAAGACCCTAAAATTGATGCTTATCAAAAATATAAGAGTTTAACAATGGATGATGTCGTTCAGTTTTACGAAAAAGCTATAAAAGGAAAGCCAAGAGTAATTACCATTTATGGAAATAAAAGCAAAATGGATTTGGAACAATTAAAACAGTTTGGAGAAGTGGAAGTGATTCAGTTGAAAGAGGTCATTAAATTTTAGACGATTGCATCGGTTGGTTTTTCACTAGGGTTAAAAATTTCACTCCTTAGCGGCACTGTTATTTCGCCTGAGTTGAGTCTAAATTTCTACAGGAATTCCATCGCGGTATATTGCCAAAGGTATTGCTGTTTTACTAGGCTAATGTTTTGTTTGATAATTGAATTTCAGTATTAAATTTCCATAGTAATAAAAAATTTGAAATTAAGAAAGCCTTGTTAATAACATTCGTTAAAAAACTCGCAAACCCTTGTGTTTCAAATTATCTTGCAAAGAGAAACATGTTGAAAAATATAATAGATAAAACGTGTTCTAAAAACGCCCAATAGACCCTATAATTGTACTATGAATTTTAGCAATGAAATTCTATTTTAAAATAACCCCTTAAACCCTTTCAGAAATGGAAAAAACATTAAAACAAGCAGTCAAAACTGTCGGCCATAATCAAGTAAATTTATCGGAGGGAACTCCAAAAAAAGACGAAACTGTGAAAAAAACGTATTCTTTTGATGAAGCTTTAGTTGAAGCAAAAAAATATTTTAAGGGGGATGACCTTGCGGCGAATGTCTGGATTAATAAATATGCACTAAAAGATTCTGAAGGAAATATTTACGAAAGTAATCCTGATCAAATGCACCATCGTTTGGCAAGTGAAATCGCTCGTGTAGAAAATAAATACGAGAACCCATACTCTGAAGAAGAAATTTATGAAGTATTAAAAGGGTTTAAGCACATCGTGCCTCAAGGAGGTCCGATGACTGGAATTGGTAACGATTACCAAATCGGTTCTTTATCGAATTGTTTTGTGATTGGTAACGATGGAAATTCTGACTCTTATGGTGGGGTGATGAAAATTGACGAAGAACAAGTTCAATTAATGAAAAGAAGAGGTGGCGTTGGTCACGATTTATCACACATTAGACCAAGAGGAAGTGCGGTTAAAAATAGCGCATTAACTTCTACAGGAGTTGTTCCCTTTATGGAAAGGTACTCGAATTCCACCCGAGAAGTTGCTCAAGACGGAAGAAGAGGAGCTTTAATGTTGTCTACCTCTATTAAACATCCAGACGCAGAACATTTTATTGATGCCAAAATGGATGGCACTAAAGTTACTGGAGCAAATGTCTCGGTAAGAATCGATCACGAATTTATGAAGGCTGTAAATTCAGGTTCTGATTACCATCAACAATACCCCATCCATTCAGATAACCCTCAATTTACAAATACAGTAGATGCCAAAAGGTTATGGGATAAGATTATTCATAATGCATGGAAATCTGCTGAACCAGGAATCTTGTTTTGGGACACCGTAATTGACGAATCAATTCCTGACTGTTATGCAGATTTAGGATTTAGAACAGTTTCTACCAACCCTTGCGGAGAAATTCCATTATGCCCATACGATAGCTGTAGATTATTAGCCGTTAACTTATATAGTTATGTAGAAAATCCTTTTACTGAAGGAGCAACATTTAACTATGAAAAGTTTAATACGCATGTAGGAATGGCTCAGCGTATTATGGATGATATCGTTGATTTAGAAATGGAAAAGATCAATACGATTATTGAAAAAATCGAAGCTGATCCAGAAAGTGAAGAAGTAAAAAGAACAGAATTAAGTCTTTGGAAAAAGATTAAGACCAAAGCAATAGAAGGAAGAAGAACTGGAGTTGGAATTACTGCAGAAGGAGATATGTTGGCCGCATTAAACTATCAATACGGAACTCCAGAAGCAACTACTTTCTCTACAGATATTCATAAAAAAATGGCCTTAGCTGCTTACCGTTCTTCGGTAGATATGGCAAGAGATAGAGGTGCTTTTCCTGTTTACGATGCAATTCGTGAAGAGAAAAACCCAATGATTAACCGGATTAAAGATGCGGATGAGGCTCTTTATAATGATATGGTAAAATACGGAAGAAGAAACATTGCCTTATTAACCATTGCTCCAACAGGAACAACCAGTTTAATGACGCAAACATCTTCTGGTATTGAGCCAGTATTTATGGTTTCTTACAAAAGAAGAAGAAAAATAAATCCAAATGATAAACAAGCAAGAGTCGATTTTGTGGATGAAGTAGGTGATTCTTGGGAAGAATATCACGTGTTCCATCACAAATTTATTACTTGGTTAGAAGTCAATGGATTTAATAAGGCTGAGGTTGAAGCAATGTCATCCGAAGAATTACAAAAAGTAGTCGCTAAATCACCTTACCATGGCGCAACCGCAAACGATGTGGATTGGGTTGAAAAAGTAAGGTTACAAGGTTCTGTTCAAAAATGGATTGATCATTCAATTAGTGTAACCGTAAATGTTCCTAATGATTGTACCGAAGAAATGGTAAGTAAAATTTACCAAGCAGGATGGGAAGAAGGTTGTAAAGGAATTACCGTTTATAGAGATGGATCTAGAAGTGGAGTATTGATTTCAGACGATGAAAAGAAAGAGGTAGAAAAAGACAAAGTAATCAATGCCTTTTTAGAAACTCAAGCACCAAAAAGACCAGGGAAATTAGAAGCTGAAATTGTTAAATTTAATAATGAAAGTGAAAAATGGATTGCAGTTATTGGTTTATTAGATGGCCGTCCTTACGAAATTTTTACTGGAGGAGCCGAAGAATCTTTCGCAATTTTATCCCATGTAACAAAAGGATGGGTCATTAAAAATGATTCTGATGATGGGAAAACACGTTACGATTTCCAATACGAAGATAGCCATGGATATAAAACAACTATTGAAGGCTTATCAAGAACCTTTAATAAAGAATACTGGAATTATGCAAAATTAATTTCTGGAGTATTGCGTCACGGGATGCCGTTAACATTTGTTGTGGATATGGTGAATAACCTCCATCTAAGTGATGAAACTTTAAATACGTGGAAAAAAGGAGTAGTGCGTTCATTAAAACGTTTTATTCCTGATGGAGCAAAACCATCAGAAAACATTTGTCCAAGCTGTAGTGAAGCCTCTTTGGTTTATGAAGAAGGGTGCTTAAACTGTAAAAGCTGTGGACATTCTAAGTGTGGGTAATTCCAATGACCATTCTCAGCTTGACGGGAATCTATATAAAACGAAAAAGGCTCCAATACGATTGGAGCCTTTTTCGTTCAAAGTCATTTGACCATCCATTATAATCTGGACGTTTCACCATTTAGAAGGCGCTTTTAAAAGGGAAGAAAACTCTGGTAAAGCTTCTCTGTCGTTAAAGAAAGTAAAAGAGCTAAGAAGATTGAATTCAATTACAATGAAGCTCTCGTTATGGGTACCCCATGATAAGACGATGGACCTGTAATGTCTCCTTTAAAAAAGAAAGCATGGCCTTCCGAAAGAAGCTCAATGTTGTATTGATGAGATTGGTTTGCCGTTTTTTTATCTTGAGTAAGTTTTCCAATCATTCTATTCTTATAGTAAACAACCAAGGTTTGAAGCCCTTTGTTCGAAGGGATTTTATTTACGGACTTTCCATCCTTAAAAACAGTTAAAGGCTTACACGTGTCAGCTGCAACTTTGCAAACCCATATTATTGTGATTAATTTTTTATCGATAGTACTGTTCGTTGATACCCTTAGGGAGTTTCCGTTAACATAGTGTTGAAGCTGGGTGACGAATGAGTTGCCTTTGTTCAAGCTGGGGTGCAAAGCAAGGATTCCGAAAACAATGGTAGAAGATATTATGGTTTTTAATAAAGTCATATTGGTTATAGCGGTTCTACAACTAAAACGTTTTGAGACTTAAAAGGGTTGGATTTGAATTTTATCTCTTTAAGAAGATGTATTTAACACCCATGTTAAATTCAAAAGAGAAGTTTCTTGCCGTATTAAATGAATTGCCCTTATTGGCGATGTTTGCAACACCCTGATTGTACCTTATTCCCGGAGTAATGATAAGCGTTCTTGTGATGTAACGATCCTGTTCAATTCCTAAGACGATACCATAGTCCATTTTTTTATAAGCATCAGTTTCAGTTACTGTTCCATTGGCATCAGTAGCAGCACTCCTTAAATGGCTGGCATAAATTCCTCCAATAAAGTTAGTAGAGTAAACCTTATTGTCGAACGTAGATTTACTGTTCATTTTTTTAATGACGAAGTTAAGTGTCGTGTAATTCAGGGATAGGTTTTCTTGATATAAAATCCCTTCACCTGAAAAAGATCTTTTGTAACCTGCCGTAGAATTGATATTGAGATTCGTTTCAAGGTTGATTTTGTCAGAAAGAAGAAAACCAACAGTTCCTCCAAAATTACTTCCAAAATCAAGTAAATAATTTTGATCAAAACCGGCTAAAGGCGAGTCTTTTTTTAGCGTCGTTATCATGCCTTGTTTTTTTAATCCAAGATTAAATCCAGCATAAAATCTGCGCGTATAAATCCCAAACATAGAGTAAGCAGAAAATCGTTTGGTATTAAAAACGATTTTGTTGCGCTCTTTTTTCACAAGGAATTCTCCTTCCTCAATTAAACGAGAAATATCTCTTTCAGTGATATGATGTCGGTTCGTCTCTGTCAATAAGGTTTTGTTGGTAACCGTTTTTAGGTTGGCTATGTTTTCAACTGAAATAGCGTCTATTCTTCTAATTGTTTTTTTGGAAGCAGAACTGTTTTTATCCTCATGCTCCTTTTTAGAGCTGCCCCTTCCGTCTTTGTTGTCCTGCTTATTCTTTTGTGTTTTTTGATGAATCTGGTCTGCAGGAGAATAGACCTCTTCATTGCTGTGTTCTTTATTTCCCTGTTCACCCTTTTCTGTTGCGTTGTTGTTGTTGTTGTTGT
>JAWUVT010000100.1:0-11567 GCA_034112225.1 Flavobacteriales bacterium
CTAGGATAGACCTGACGTTATGATTACTTAAGCCTTCTTTGGTTGTAAAATGGGTAAAGCTTTCTCCATCATAACGGTTCACGCCTCCGCCATAAGTTCCGAACCAAAGGTTACCGCTTTTATCTTCTAGAATATAGTATACGGTATTCTTACTTAAGCCTTCTGTTGTTGTAAAATGGATAAAGCTTTCTCCATCATAACGGTTCACGCCTCCGCCCGCTGTTCAGAACCAAAGGTTTCCTCTTTTATCTTCTAGGATAGACCAGACGTAATTACTAGACAACCCTTCTTTGGTTGTAAAATGGGTAAAGCTTTCGCCATCATAACGCTTCCCGCCTCCACCCGCTGTTCCGAACCAGAGCTTACCGCTTTTATCTTCTAGGATAGAGTAGACGGTATTATGACTTAACCCCTCTTTTTTTGTGAAATGGGTAAAGCTTTCGCCATCATAACGGCTCACGCCTCCACCATAAGTTCCGAACCAAAGGTTTCCGCTTTTATCTTCTAGGATAGACCTGACGTGATTATTACTTAAGCCTTCTTTGGTTGTAAAGTGGGTAAAGCTTTCTCCATCATAACGGCTCACACCTCCGCCCAAAGTTCCGAACCAGAGGTTTCCGCTTTTATCTTCTTGCATAGACCATACGGTATTATGACTTAACCCCTCTTTGGTTGTGAAGTGGGTAAAGCTTTCTCCATCATAACGGCTCACACCTCCATTCGTTCCAAACCAGAGCTTACCGCTTTTATCTTCTAATATGGAATTGACATAAGAGGAAGCCATGCCTTGGTCCACATCTAAGTATTGCATATTGTTAATGGCAGCATCTTTAAAGTGTGGGAGTAGGGCTTTTGTAGGAAAGGGTTGTATTGCAGAAACTTTTGTGCCTGTGGTCGGTATGGCGATGCCTGTTTTTAGTGTGTCACCTGTTCTATTTACAAGGTAATGAAGGGGGTCATTTTTAGTTACTTTGCCAACTAAAATGGTGACAAGGGAGTCTTTGTTTATTGGTATTGCGGTTAAGTTTTTTGGTGTTTTGTGTACGTTGGGGTGGGCATTGTAAAGACTATTAGATGGGGTGTAAGGCACAACTTTGGGGGGAGCCATGCTGTCGGGGTGTATGGTTTTACCTGTTGCGGGTATGGGTACGCCTGTTATCAGAGTGTCACCACTTTCTGTTACAATGGGTTGTATGGTATCGCCTGTGCTGGTATTTGTTGTGTAGCCCTCTTCAATGTTGGCTGCTATGGTTTGTGCCTGGGGATAAAGCGGTGCAGGAGTGGTTTCGGTTTCATTGTTTCCCGTGCAGGCCGTAAGGAGTAAAAAAGGGAGGATGTATTTTAATTTTTTTTTCAACTTTTATTTTTTTGTTATGGGCAACAACCAACCGAATAAAATGCACATGCATTGTCTTCAAATAACTTGTTTCGCTCAAATGTAACCTTTCAATCGGACTTTTAATAGGCTTACTATTATTTACAGCTGGAGTAAAAATGCTGTTGTTCGTTTCCTGTTGTGCTCTACTAAAACTTGGATGGATCTTCAATTCGTTCCATTTTCTATTCAATGGGTGGCAATTCCACCCCCGGCATTAACACTACTTCTAATTTGGCAGTGTTCATCTAGGGGGAAGCTAAATTCTTACACCAATTACACAAACATCATCAATCTGTTCAAGGTTTCCCTTCCAAGTTTCAAAGGATTCATCAATTATTTTTTTCTGCTCATCCATTGGTTTTTCTTGGATAGAAAGTAACAACGCTTTAAATGCTTTTGTCTTAAATTTCTTTCCTTTTTCACCCCCAAATTGGTCAATATACCCATCCGAAAAAATGTAAATTGTATCTCCTTTGTCAAGCTGAATTGTATGATTGGTAAACGGATTCATCCAATCAAACTTTCCTATGGGTTGTTTGTTGGCCTTTATTTCTTCAATTTGAGTGGCCTCTTTTTTAATAATCCAAATGGGATTATTTGCACCAGCATATTGAATTTTATTCGTTTTTGTATCAAGTGCGCACAAGGCGATATCCATTCCATCTTGTACATTTTCATTACTCTCAGCAAAGGTTTCTATGACCAAATCTCGTGAATTTTCAAGTATTAAATTAGGCTGAGTAATGCCAAATTTTTTAACAGATTGATTCAGGGCATTGTGACAAATCACACTTAGCATTGCCCCAGGAACTCCATGCCCTGTGCAATCTGCAGCAGCAAAAAGCACTGTAGCTCCGTCAACATCCCCGCTGTTTGATTGAGGGGAAAGATACATCCAATAAAAATCTCCAGCCACAATATCTTTCGGTTTATAATAAATAAATGACTGTGGTAAATTTTTTTTTATAGAACTCATAGGGGGTAATATCGCTTCTTGTATCCGCTTAGCATAATTAATACTAGCTTTAACTTCTTCATTTGATATTTTAAGTAATTCTGTTTTTTTCTTGTTGATTGTTTCTTTTTGATTGACTAATACTCTGAAGTAAAAAATGATAATAAATGAGAGTAGGAAAACAACTCCCATATAAATAGTTCTAAAAAAGGCAATCTGTTCAGGTGTAACATCAACTATAGGGTCAACCAGTCCCCTGGTTTCAAGAACAAGATAAAAGAGAATCACTACCAGTAGGAAGAAAGAAAAATTCAACCATTTATTATTAAAGATTAAGCTAGGAAGCAAGGCTAATGGAAGCAACAAAAATTCGTTCCCAGCCCCTTCAGGAACTACATACATCATTGGAAGTATAGATGCAATACAAGCAATGAAAAAATATATTCTAGAAAATCCGAACCACTTTTTATGGTTCATCACTAAAGTGAGTAATAGAATTCCTACTTCAATTAATATGAAAGGAACTAACTCATCACTATTAAAAATAATTTCTATGGGTAAATAAATGATCATAGCTACTGTAGTAATAGCTATTAATCGGTTGATTAATATAATTTCCCTAAAATGCTCTAAAGCCTCAATAGTCTCCAGGTCTTTTAATCCTATAAATGAGGCTTTATTCCATATTTTTTTTAGAATCATGATTGAATTTTAAAGATAAATGTAGTGGTTGAAAATGCTTAAAAAATAAGTAATGCTTAGCCTTAGCTTTTAGTTGGCCATTAAGTTCTAGTCAAAACAAAAATGAGCAAGCACTGTTTAAAGGTGAACATGTAAAATCTTTGCCAACAAACTTACAAAATTCTTCAGCATTTATAATCCAAGAGTGTCTGCCTTTGATTGGTATCCAATCTTGTATTGCGTTGCTTTTAGTCCATTTTTAGTGGCGTAAATGGTTTGGGCGCAAAATTGAAAAAAAAATGGATATTCCATGATGTGCTTACGATTACAATGAAGAGTGAAATGTGTTTGAGATTTTTGATGAATCTAAAATAGGAATAAAAATTGAGATTAATCTTCAACTCTCCACTCCGTTTCTAAAATCATTTGACTCCGTTATAAAGGGATTCAACTAAAAACACCCTGTAAATAGGGTTTGAAAAGCTTTTAATGAGTGGTACCTCTAGGAATCGAAAAGGTCTCATGGATTTTTAGTGCCGTTCGGAACTGCTTCAGTTGGCTCTTTAGGTGTTGGTAATGTTCCTGTGGAGTATTTTATGGATGAGGGAAGAGGGGAGAGTGAAGATGGAAGGTGGGCAAGGAAATCTCTTAGGTTTTTGGGTTTGTAATAGAGAATTCAGCAAATTTATACCTTAACTTATTGGCAGGTTTTTCAATTAAAAACCAAGAAAAGTAAGCCAATGGAAAAGTAAGCACTACGGAAAGGAACATCATTAATAGTAGTGGTATTTGGGGGGTTAAGAAATAGATGATTAGTTGTTGTACAGGGAAAGCATAGAGGTACAATCCGTAGGAGAAGTCACCATATTTACCGATTGTATTAAAAGTTGAAGGACCAGCAAAAGCAATGGTCATAAGAATGTAGGTGAATGCAATAGGGGTGAGGTATTCAGTAATTGGATATTCTTTACAGCAGTAGATGAGTAGCGCAAAGAAAAGCGAAGCTCCAAGGTTCAATTTAATTTCGTTTCTTAAGACGTAAAATAAGCTTCCAGCCATAAAATAGATGAAAAGCGGAAAAAAGGTCTTGAAATCAATGCCAATAATTGGAATGATAATTTGGTTTATTTCTGTGATAAAAAAGAATTTGAGAAGAAACAGTAGGAGGATGAATGTGATAATGAATCGTTTTTTGTTCATTAATTTTAAGAGGCCAATTGACCCCAAAAAAACATAACATGTAAATTCATAAGGAAGCGTCCATAACGATCCATTTATTGAACTCATTGGGTTGGTTTCAAAAACTCCAGGCAAGTAATAATACATCCTATAAAGAGTCACATCTTCTAAATACAGATGGGTGGTTTCGTGGTTAAAATAAACGGTTAATGGTAGGTTGGTTAATAAAGGACCTAATACTAGTGCCGATAATAGAACCACAACAATTGCTGCAGGATAGATTCTAAGTATTCTTGCCAGAGCAAAATCAACAGTGTTTTTCTTGTTCTCCCAACTTTTGGTGATTAAAAAACCACTGATCATAAAAAAAGTAAGGACTCCAAAACGTCCCATCCCTATTCCAAATAGAAACTTTGTTGGATCAATTGAGCTATACCCTAAGCCAAGAAGGCTTGAGCTGTGAGCAATGATTACGAGCAGTGCAGCAACTAATCGAATGCCATTAAAATTATTTGAATGCCGAGAGAAATTAATTGCTCTGTTTTTAAATAGTTTTAAAAGAAACATGCGATGACCTAGGTTTAGGTTGGTAAATATAGGGGATATAATAGTGGGGGTATGAACTGTTTATTTTTTTAGTAGCTCTTTGTGCTAAAAATAAATGGAATAAGTACGTTCTATGTTTATAGGTTCGCGAAAAAAGGGACGGCTAAAATGGTTACTTTGTGCTCGAAAATCGCTCTAAAACCAGAATAAGTGCTAGACCTGCAACGGCTATTAATAAGGAAAAAACAAGTTGGTTGTCTCCAATAAAATCAGCAGGTAAAACATTGTTTTGAATAAAAGGAACAGTTTCTCCATGAGAGTTTAATCGTGAGGAAATCGTTTTTTTCCAAGGCCAGATTTTATTTAAAGAACCAATTAGAAAACCAGTAAGAATGGCAATGGTTAAATCGTGATATTTTTTAAACATCCAACTCAATAATTTAGAGAAAGAAAGAAGTCCGACAATACAGCCACTTGCGAAAACAGCAATAATGGTCAATTTTAAATCTTTTATTGAAGTTAAAATTAACTCATAAGAACCTAGTAACAACAAAATAAAGCTACCCGAAATACCGGGTAATATCATCGCACAAATGGCAATAGCTCCTGATAAGAAAATATACCAAGAAGCGTTTGGGTTTTCCATCGGAGGGAGGAGGGTAATGTAAAATGAAACACCTGTACCAATGCTTAAGCCTATAATTTTAAGGAGATCCCACTTGGCTACCATTTTACCAACGAGGTAAATACTGGCAATAATTAATCCGAAAAAGAAGGACCAGAGTAAAACTGCTTGATTGGCCATTAAGTAGGTAACTAATCCAGCTAATTTATAGACACTAATTCCTATTCCTAAAAATAAGGCAACAATAAAATTTCCGTTAATGTGTTTCCAAAAGCTTTTTACACCTTCTGTTTTCAGTTTTTTTAAACCTGCCCAATTCACCGCGTTGATGGTGTTTAGTAACTCTTCATAAATGCCGGTAATAAAAGCGATTGTACCGCCAGATACTCCAGGTACAACATCTGCTGCCCCCATAGCTATTCCTTTAAGGCCTAGAAAAAGATAGTCTTTACTCGTTCTCATTGCTGTTTAAATTTTATCGCGTTTTAAGTTGAAAGTTAGTCAAGTTGACAAGTTTATAAAGTCTGAAAGTAGGTTGATAAGCTTATTCGTTGATTTTTTTAAATTTTTCCCATCTTCCATCTTCCATCTTCAAATTCCCAGGTAACCAAATACACCACCTTCGAGGGTATATATGTTGGTGAGCTTTAGTTTTCTTTCTAAAGAATGGATCATTGCTGAAGACCGATTGCCTGTTTTACAGCAAATGATAACCTGTTTAGTCAAGTCAATTTGATGGATAGAGTCCAATACGTTTGCCATGGGAATGTTCGTGCCGCCAATGTTGTGTTCTTCAAATTCGTAATTTTCTCTAATGTCAATGAGTTGAATTTCGGAACTATTTATTCTTGCTCTTAATTGGTCGGCACTAATCGTTTTCATGTATCTTTTTATTTGAATTGAGTCACCATTGCTTCAGGAAGGGTATCAAAAAAAGTATCTCCTCTTAATCCTAGTCTTAAACATTCCAATGGAATTACCTCATTAAATGAGATGTTTCCTAAGTTTACATTGGCGCCAAATTGTTTAATAAACCATACTTGTTGCGCTTTTTTAGGCGCTTCCCAAAGGATGTTTTCAACCTTAACCTTGGATGCGATTTTATTGACCAAAGAAACATGAGCCGTTCCATTGGGTCTGTAAATACCTACATTTCCACTCTCTCTTGCTTCGGCAATTACTTTCCAAGATCCAGCTTCTAATTCTGATTGCATCATAGAAATCCATTTTGCAGGACTAATAAAAATGCCTTCTTCTTTAGATCCTACTTCAGATAAAACCGTAAAGTCCTTTGCTAAAGTACGAATGTATTCACATTTTGTGTCTTGAGGCAATTCAATAGAACCATCAGAAACTTCACAAGTTTCTAATTTGTACTTGTCCATTAATCTACGAAAATCATCAAACATTCCTCTAGCAATAAACGCTTCAAAAAGTGTTCCTCCAAAGTAGGTTTTTATACCTGCTTCTTTGTAAAGGTCTAATTTCTGTTGTAAATCATTGGTCACATAAGAGGTTCCAAATCCAAATTTCACAATGTCGGTGAGGTGAGCGGATGCGCTAATAAAGTTTTCTGTTTCTCTCCAGCTTAACCCTTTGTCCATCATCATTGTTAATCCTATCTCACGAGGATAATTTTCCCTTGCTGGGAGGTGTGGTAGTTCAAAATTCATTCTTAATCTTTAAAAGTCTCTATTAAATCAATAACTGTTTGGTAATTTAATGCTTCTGGATAAACTTCTATTATCTCTGAAACAAGCTCTTTATTCGTTGTTAAAAGAAGGGTTAAATTTAACAAGGCTTCTTGTTCATTTCCATTCATCAACAAATATGCAACTAATCTTGCAGTTATCAAGTTATTTTTAGGTTGTTTTTCTAAGCCTTGGTAAAGTAACACAATCGCTTTCTCTATATTCTCAAATTTTTTAATGGCTTCAGCTTTATCTAGCCAAATTTCTTCATTCTCTTGATCGTACTCAATTACCTTAGTATAGGCTGTTAGGGCTTCTTGATAATGAGCTGTTTTGGCTAAAATATCGCCATAAATATACCAGTATTCGGAGTTGTTATTTTCTAGTTCTAATGCTTTTTTAATGTAGAAAACTGCCGATTGGTTTTTGTTTTCCATTTCATTGATTACGGCCATTCCTGCCCATGAATCTGCATGGAAAGGGTCTAGTTGTGTGGCTTTAAAATAGTGGGTGATGGCTCTTTTTTGGTCTCCTAACTTTTCGTAACATTCTCCAATGTAATAGTAGGTAGTAGCATCTGGCTCTTCATATTCAAAGGTTTCCCTATAGGTTAGAATTGCTTTGTGATATTGCTCTAATAAGGCTAGGGAGTTGGCTTTGTTAAAATAGGCCGAAGCAAAGTCTTCGTTAATGGCAATCGTAAAATCGTAAGCTTCAATCGCTTTTTCAAATAATCCAGCTCTACTTAAAGCTACGCCTAAATTGTACCAAGCAGGGTAGCTGTAAGGGTGGTCATCAATAAAATCTTTAAAAAACTGAATGCTATTGTCCGTATCGTTCTTTAGGTTGTAACAAAAGGCCAACTCATAAAGAACGGTTTCGTTTTCAGGATTTTCTTTTAATAGTTTCTTGAGCAAATCAATTGCTTTATCAAACTCATTTAAGTTTTCAAATTCAAAAGCAATGTTTAACTCAATGTTTGCTTTTTCGGTTGCATCAGTAATTAATTTTAAGGCTTTATTAAAGTTTTCTATGGCCTTGTTGTGATGTCTTAGTTGACTGTGAATGGCGGCTTTAGTTGTAAATATTTCAGCATTAAAAGGTTCTAAAACTTCTAAATTATTTAAAACTTGTAACGCTTCATTCGGTTTGTGGATCGCAGCTAAATAATGCGATTTCTTTAATTTTAAGGGAGATGAAGAAGGGTGTTGAAGCAAAGAAATGTCAATGGCTTGTTTCGCTTTAGGCATATCACTCTGATCTAAGTAGTGGTCTACTAAATTTTCAAATTCTTCAACATCAAAAAAATACTGTTCATTTTTAGAAAGCATTTTTTCAAATCGATCTAATGAAGCAGTGTAATCGATATTGTCGTTATATGAGTCAAACCCGTCTTCCATGCTGAATACAAAGGTAATGGTTTATCGTTTTGGAACACAACTTTTAAGGGTTTATTATTAACAAAAGAGTTAACAGCTTATGAAGCGAATTGTTCTTTCATGGACTAGAAATGGCTCGTGTAAATAATGAGATATGAATTCGAAAAAAATCAATATTCATTCCTTAGATTTGTTAACCTAAATATGAGCGAATATGACACTAATAAAATCTATTTCAGGAATCAGAGGAACAATAGGTGGGAAACCGAATGAAGGTCTTTCTCCCATTGATATTGTTCGATTTACTTCTGCATATGGAACTTGGTTGCAAAAAAATAATTCAAAAAAATTAACAGTAGTAATCGGTAGAGATGCAAGAATTTCTGGAGAAATGGTATCCAACATCGTTGTTGGAACTTTGCAAGGTTTGGGAATAGATGTTATTGATCTAGGCTTAAGTACTACCCCCACGGTAGAGATTGCAGTGCCGATGGAAAATGCCGATGGAGGAATTATCTTAACAGCAAGTCATAACCCTAAGCAATGGAATGCCTTAAAATTGTTAAACCATAAAGGAGAGTTTATTTCTGGTGAAGATGGAACAGAATTGCTAGCTATTGCTGAGGCCAATGCTTTTGATTATGCTGAAGTGGATGATTTAGGGGTTTACAGTAAGAATGATTCTTATTTAGAAAAACACATTGAATCTATACTGGAGATGGAGCTTGTAGATGTGGAAGCGATAAAAAGTAAAAATTATAAGGTAGCTATTGATTGTGTGAATTCTACGGGTGGAATCTTTTTACCGGCGCTATTAAAAGCTTTAGGAGTTACCAACACTATCGAATTGTATTGCGAACCTAACGGTGAGTTTCCTCACAACCCAGAACCCTTACCCGAAAATTTAACAGAAATTTCTAAGCAAATAAAAGAGCAAGGAGCAGACGTAGGGTTTGTTGTAGACCCTGATGTTGATCGATTGTGTATGGTTTGTGAAAATGGGGATATGTTTGGTGAGGAATATACCTTAGTCGCTGTTGCGGATTATATCTTAAAACATACCAAAGGAAACACGGTTTCTAACTTATCATCCACTAGAGCTTTGCGAGATGTTACCGAAAAAAATGGCGGAGAATATTTTGCTTCGGCAGTTGGCGAAGTAAATGTTGTAAATATGATGAAGGCCAATAATGCGGTAATTGGTGGGGAAGGAAATGGAGGTATTATTTACCCTGCATCTCATTATGGAAGAGATGCTTTAGTTGGTATTGCTTTGTTTTTAACTCATTTTGCAAAATCGGGTTTTGATACGTGTTCCGCATTAAGAGCGAGTTACCCGAATTATTACATTTCTAAAAATAAGATTCAACTCACACCAGAAATTGATGTGGATGATATCTTAGTAAAGATGGCGGCTAAATATGCCCATGAAGAGGTGAATGCTGTTGATGGAGTTAAGATAAATTTTGCTGAAGAATGGGTACATTTAAGAAAATCAAATACAGAACCAATTATTAGAATTTATTCAGAGAGTAAGAGTATGGCTGCTGCGGATGCTTTGGCGAATAAAATTATTGAAGAGATAAAATTAATTAGTAAGCAGTAGAAAGTCATCAGTTGATGTTTATTTACCCCTAATCCCTTACCCCTGATTCCTAACACTTATAGACCATGAAAGTATATTTAGATAATGCGGCAACAACGCCCATGGATAAGGAAGTAGTCGAAGCAATTATTCCTATTATGGAAAATGCTTTTGGAAATGCTTCATCGATACATTCTTACGGAAGAAACAGCAGAGCAATAATAGAAAAATCTAGAAAACAAGTTGCTGGATTTATTAATGCCGCTCCAAGTGAAATTGTTTTTACTGGAGGAGGTACTGAAGCGGACAATATGGTTTTACGTTGTGCTGTTCAAGATGCTGGAGTCACCCATATTATTACGTCTGCTACAGAACACCATGCAGTGATTGACACCGCAGAAGTTTTAGCTAAAAGTAATAAAGGGTTAAAGCTAAGCTTAGTCAGCCATGATGCGAAAGGCTATGTAGATTTAGAGGGTTTAGAACAGTTGTTAGCAGCCAATAAAGCGCATAAAACTTTGGTTTCCTTAATGCATGCGAACAACGAAATTGGAAATGTGCTGCCCATAAAGCAAGTTTCTATTTTATGTAAAAAGTATGGAGCCATTTTTCATTCCGATACCGTTCAAACCATGGGCCATTATGAGTTTGATGTGAGAGATTTATCCATCGACTTTTTAACGTGTTCAGCACATAAGTTTCACGGACCAAAAGGAGTAGGTTTTTTATATGTAAATCAAGACATTCAGATTCAACCCATTATTACAGGAGGAGCACAAGAGCGAAATGTAAGGGCAGGAACAGAAAATATTATAGGTATTGTCGGTTTAACAAAAGCAATGGAAGTGGCTTATAGAGATTTGGAGGCACACAAAAAACATATTCAGGGGATTAAAACCTATATGATTGAGCAATTGGAAGCTGTAATCCCAACAATAACTTTTAATGGGGATCCTAAAGGAGATAGTTTATATACGGTTTTAAATGCCCAATTTCCCAACAGCGATATGGATGAGATGTTACTCTACAATTTTGATATTGAAGGGGTAGCTGTTTCTGGCGGGAGCGCTTGCTCTTCAGGAAGTAATATTGGCTCTCACGTATTAAGAAATATTGGATCAGACATGACTAAACCTTCCATTCGTTTTTCATTTAGTAAATACAATACGAAAGAAGAAATAGATTATACCATCTCTGTGGTCAAAGACCTTTTTATATCAAAAACAGTTTAAGCGTTAAGCATGAAAATTACTTTTTTAGGTACAGGAACATCACAAGGAGTACCCGTAATCGCTTGCGATTGTGAGGTGTGTATTTCTGAGAATGAAAAAGATAAGCGATTGCGTTCTTCGATCCTCATAGCAGATAAAGGAAAGGTTATTGTTGTTGATACTGGGCCTGATTTTAGACAGCAAATGTTAAGTGAAAGAGTGCAGCAATTAGATGCTGTTGTCTTTACGCATGAACATAAAGATCATATTGCAGGATTAGATGATGTAAGAGCATTTAATTTTAAGCAGAAAAAGGATATGGAAGTTTATGCAACTC
>JAWUVT010000101.1:0-21964 GCA_034112225.1 Flavobacteriales bacterium
GTACAGGCGCATTTAGTTGTATTTCTAAAGATACCGTTAACGTTAGTGTAAATGCACTCCCCAATGTAGTAGCAAGTGTAGATACTGCAGTTTGTTTGGGAGATACCGTTTTTTTATCCGCAACTGGAGCCCTATCATATACTTGGGACAATGGATTAGGAGCAGGTCAAACACAAACTCCTATGGGAACTATAGATACCCTATATGTTGTGTCTGGAACTGATGCCTTGGGTTGTGTCGGTTTAGACACCGTTACTGTAGAAATCAATGCACTGCCAGTTGTGGTAACAAGTAATGACGCTAACATTTGTATCGGAGATAGTGTACTGATCTCTGCGATAAGTACTTCACCCAATTACACTTGGGATAATGGATTAGGAAGCGGACAGCAACAACAAGTTTCCCCAACACTACCAACAGCTTATATTGTATCAACAGTAGACGGGAACAACTGTTTAGGAGTAGATACCCTAACGATTAATGTAAACGAACTACCAATATTAACCTTGAATGCAGACACGTTGATCTGTTTTGGAGATTCAATAGTTTTGCTTGTCGATGGAGCTGACACCTACACTTGGGATAATGGATTAGGTACAGGATCAATCCATACTGTTTTTCCTTTGGCAGAGACCACTTATCATGTAGAAGCAAAAGACACGAACACGTGTGTAACTTCCGATTCTGTAAACGTAATTGTTCATGTAGTCAATGTAATGGCTAGTCCAGACACCAGTTTGTGTGCTGGAGATACGCTTTTTTTATCCGCAACTGGAGCAGTAGCTTACAGCTGGGATAATGAATTAGGAGCAGGTCAGTTTCAGGATACAATACCAACAATAGATACCCAATATTTAGTAGCAGGAACGGATGCATTGGGTTGTGTAGGTATCGATTCGGTGAATGTTACCGTGAATGCATTGCCAGTTGTAGTGGCTAGCAATGACGCTACCATTTGTATCGCCGATAGTGTATTGATCTCTGCGGTAAGTACTTCACCCAATTACACTTGGGATAATGGATTAGGAAGCGGACAGCAACAACAAGTTTTCCCATCAATACCAACAGCTTATATTGTTTCAACAGTAGACGGAAACAACTGTGTAGGTTTAGATACCCTAACGATTAATGTAAACGCATTCTCAACATTATCGTTGAATACAGACACTTCGATCTGTTTTGGAGATTCAATAGTTTTGCTTGTCGATGGAGCTGACACCTACACTTGGAATAATGGATTAAGGGCAGAATCAACCCACACTGTTTTTCCTTTGGCAGAGACCACTTATCATGTTGAAGCAACAGATACGAACTCGTGTGTAACTTCTGATTCGGTAACGGTAACGGTTAATGTAGTCGATGTAATGGCAAGTAATGATGTTACGATTTGTCTTGGATCGAGTACAATTATTAGTGCCTCTGGAGCTAGTTTGTTAGCTTGGAATAATAATTTAGGAACTGGAGATGAGTTTGAGGTTGCGCCAACTGCTACAGCAAACTATATTGTTGTAGGGATTGAAAATGGGTGTATAGATGCGGATACCTTAACCGTAACTGTTGATCAGAAGTGTTTTAATGTTCCCAATGTATTTACACCCAATGGAGATGGTAAAAATGAGGTGTGGAACATTTCAGGATTGGAACAATACCCTGAAGTAATCGTGAAAGTATTTAACAGATGGGGAGATGTCGTATTTGAGTCCGCTAGCGGTTATACAGAAGCTTGGGATGGAACTTTTAATGGAATTACATCCTCAGCAGCAACCTATTACTATGTGATAGAATTAGGAGATGTAGAAGGGAATTCTACTTCAGGAACAATAAATATTATTCGCTAATTTAAAAATTAGTGTGCTAAAGTTAGGGGAGCGTTTTCAGTTAAAATAAGTAGCATATAAAATAAAAGATATGAAAAGTATATTCAAAATGATGGTGGTAGTTTTAAGCTCAGGGTCATTGTATGCTCAACAAGTACCCCTAACCAGTCAATATATGTTTAATAATTATTTATTAAACCCTGCAGAAGCGGGTGCAGTTGATGCTCTTTCTCTAGCATTGTCGGCTAGAACGCAATGGGTTGGATTTGAGGGTTCCCCAAAAACTCAATTTTTTAGTGCCCATGCTAAAGTTGGAGAAAAGATGGGTGTTGGAGGCTATATTTACAATGATAAAACAGGACCTATTACAGCACAAGGTATTCAGCTTTCTTACGCTTATCACTTAAGGCTTAATGAAACAGCTAAGCTCTCTTTTAGTTTGGCAGGCTTAATCTTATCCAATGGAATATACCAATCAGAGCTTACTCCAGAAGATACAGATGATAACGCTATTAACAGCTTAAATGTAAATACAACTTCTGCTGATATTAATTTTGGAGCCTTGTATTATACCAAAAAGTATAAAGTGGGAATAGCTTCTCCTCAGCTTTTACAAAGTGAAATTTATTCCAATACAAGCGAAAGTGAAGAAAATAAACCTGGTAGACATTATTACTTGTTTGGCGAATATAACTTTGCCATTAAGGATAAAATTTCAGTAATTCCTTCAGCGTTAATCAAATATGTAGCAGAAGCTCCAATTCAATTTGATCTTTCGGCAAGAGGAGTGTATGCTGACAAATATTGGGTTGGATTGTCTTATCGATACAATAATTCTATGGTTATTTTAGCAGGGTTAACGTATAAAGATTTTTCTTTTGGCTATTCGTATGATTATACCATTACGGATATTAATGCACACTCATCAGGAGGCCATGAATTATTCCTCTCTTTAAGGATGAATAAAAGTAAGTCTGTTTCTAGTAAGAAATTTGATTAATTCTTTTTCAAAAACTGACCAATTTTTGATAAGGGTTTAAAAAATAGCGTATAGAATTTTGGCTTTATTTCATTAATCTTCCAAGCTTTTTTATCTTCATTATTTGCTTTTAATCTATTCTTTAAGCTGGCATTACTTAGTCCTCCCATTCTCATTCTTACCGTAACTCTTGGCAAATAACCTAGTGCTATTTTGTTTTTATGAATAAAGCGAAGCATCAGTTCATAATCTGCTGCAGAATTAAATTGAAGATCAAATAATCCAAGTTGATTATAGATTTCTTTTTTTACAAAAAATGTAGGGTGGGGAGGCATCCAACCTTTAAAGAACATCCCTTCTTTATAATGTCCAGACTTCCATGTTCTGACTACTTTACTCGTGTCATTTTGGGCGACATAAACTAAGTCAGCATAACAGCCATCTAATTGGTCTTTTTCAATGCACTCAACCATATTGGTAATCACATGGTCATCTTGGTAAAGATCATCAGAATTTAAAATGTTAAGAATCGATCCGGTAGCCAATTCAATCCCTTTATTAATGGCATCGTAAAGTCCCTCATCCTTTTCTGACACAACTTGGGAAATTCCAGCTTTATATTTATTGAGAACATCAAGAGTGTTGTCCGTTGATTTTCCATCAATAATTATATATTCAAGGTTAGGATAAGTTTGAGATACGACAGACTGTATTGTGTCCTCAATAGTGGAAGCACTATTAAAACAAACGGTGATTATGGAAACCTTTGGAGTCATTATTTCCGAGAGACTACACAATTCTCTAAAACTAACATGTCCATATCAGTTCTTAAGTAACAAGATAAAGCTTCTTTAGGAGTATTTACAATCGGTTCATTTTCATTAAAAGAAGTATTTAAAAGAATAGGCGTTCCGGTTTTCTGCCTAAATCGCTCAATTAAATCATAGTAACGATCTCCTTTAGCAACTGTCTGTAATCTTCCCGATCCATCAACATGCGTAACTGAAGGTATCTCAGCATGTTTTTCTTTTTTAATGGGATAAACCTTTTCCATAAATGGAACTTTATCTATTTTTTCAAAGTATTCATGAACATATTCTTCTAAAATAGAAGGTGCAAAAGGTCGAAAACTTTCTCTTCTTTTAACTTTAGAGTTTAATAATTCTTTCGCATCAGTTCTTCTAGGGTCTACAATAATAGAACGATGTCCTAATGCTCTGGGACCAAACTCTGCTCTTCCATGAAACCATCCGATAACATCACCATCAACTAAAGCTGAAGCAACGACCTCGATTAATTCGTCATCATCATATTTTTCATAGGTTATGTTTTCTTCTTTAAGAATAACTTCGACTTCTTCTGTACTGAACTTAGCTCCTGTATAAGCATTGTAAATTGCGGGCAATCTATCTTTTTCTAAAATATGATTATAAAGATACAGTGCAGAACCAACAGCAGTTCCAGCATCATGTCCAGCAGAGGGAATGTACATTTCTTTAAAAGTTGTTTTTTCCAATATTTTTCCATTAGCTACAGAGTTTTGAGCAACTCCACCCGCTATACAAACATTCTCTATTCCTGTTCTTTTTTGTAAGTCATTAAGAATATGGAAAATCATTTGTTCAGTAATTACTTGAACCGATGTAGATAGATCTTTATGATATTCAGTTAATTCTTCGTCCTTTTTTCTTAAAGGACCAAATTTTTCAATCATATAGTCAGAAAAGATTCGGCTTGGTGTAGGATCTCCAGTTTCTAATATTGACGTAGTAATCCCTTTTTTATGATGAATGAAATAATCTAAATTTAATTCAAATTTTCCGTTATCTTTAAAGAGTAGCACTTCTTTTAATTGCTCGACATATTTAGGTTTACCGTAAGGGTTTAGTCCCATGACTTTATATTCATCACCATAATGATTGAATCCTAAATATTGAGTAAAAGCTGTATAAAAGATTCCAACCGAATGTGGGAATGTGATACTATCAAGAATTTCAATTTTATTACCACGTCCAATACCAATCATTGTTGATGAATAATCTCCAAAAGCATCAATAGATAAGCATGCAGACTCTTTGAAAGGAGAGGCAAAAAAAGCACTTGCTATATGACTTCTGTGATGTTCAATGTTTTTTACCTCTGCAGTTATTTTATCTTCCGAAATGTTTAAGGCTTTACTTAATTCAGCCTTTACACTTCCAACTTTTTTAGAATTCATTAATCTATCCTTAATTGCCTTAGGAGAGGTCATGTTTTTAACTGTTTGAACAATTTTTTTTGCCACATTAGCCGAAGGGTCTCTAGATATAGTTACATAATCTACTTGAGTAATGTCAATATTTGCTTCTTTCAAACAAAACTTAATGGCTTCAGAAGGGAATCCTGCCCAATGTTTAATACGTCTAAATCTTTCTTCTTCTGTTGCAGCGATTACAATTCCGTCTTTTAAAATGCAGGCGGAAGAATCTCCATGATATGCGTTTAATCCTAGTATATACATCTATTTATTGTTTAACCATTTTAATGTTGCCTTAACTCCTTCTAATCTAGAAAAAGGGTTGTTTCCAATAACATTATTTAAGTGGTCTAAATTAATTATACTATTTGTCGTCATGTTCTTTAATCGAAAAGAAGTCATGGGGAATTTAATCCCAACTATTTTTAACAAATCGCCTAAAATACCGAGTAGTACAAAAACAAAGTAAGGAAGTTTTAAATTAACTTTATTTAAGTGCATTAATTTAATTTCGTCTGCCCATTCTGAAATTTGAATAGGTGGATTATCTCCGATGTAAAAACTATTCCTATGAACTTTTTCTTTGGGACTAACTAATAATTGATGCATTTGGTGGATGCTATTACCAACATAACCATACGTTTTTGTACAAGATTTGTTCCCCGGGTGAATGAAAAGACCTTTGAGTACAATGTCGAAAAAGTTACGATAAGGTTCATTAAACCATGGCCCCCAGATTGATGTAGGTCGAAAAATTGCCCATTCTGCTTTTAAAGAGGAATTATGAATGATTTTTTCCATTTCCATTTTACTTTCTCCATAGGGAGTATTTGGTTTGTAGTCTGAAAAGTCTTTTGGAATATAACCAATTTTACAAACTAACATACTTGAAGCGAAAAGGATTCTTTTTAATGAATCTAATTTGTTAATTGCATTAATAAGATTTAGTGTTCCTATTGTATTAGAACTGTAATCTTCTGGTGTTGTTCCATCTAAATCTGTTCTTGCTGCTAAATGAATGATATATTCAGGGTTAAACTTTGTGATTGTTGCAGATAATTTTTCGTCGTCAAGAATATTAACTTTTTTCCAAAAAGGAAGTTGTTCTTTTTTTACAGGTCTTCGAATATCTATATTTAATATGGTTGCATTTTTGTTAAGACAAAAATCAATTAGGTTAGTGCCTATGAAGCCTGATCCACCTGTAATTAAAATTTTCATTTATTTAAAATAATAGAAACAAAGCTATACATTCAATTGTGATAGTTGAAACAATTTATGATAAGTTTTTAACGCTTCTCCATTAAAAATGATATTGTGAGCGTATTGGTATGAATTATTACTCATTTTATTAAACTCTTTATTGTCAATACTATTTAAAAATTCAATTTTTTCTACAAATAAGTTTTTATCATCTAAAGAAACATCAAAGCCTATTTTTTGTTTTTCTAAACCTTTCCAGGGTGTTTTATCCGAGATAATTGGGATACAACTATTGATCATTGCTTCAACTATTACATGCCCATAATTTTCTCCTGTTGAGGGTAGAAAAAGAGCTTGATAATTAAGAAGTGTTTCTTCAATTAATTGATGTTCTAAAACTCCCTTGTAGTTAAAAACGATATTATCAGGTAATTGGTTGATAATAGATTTACAATCTTTCCAATATTGATTATTACCTATTGGTCCATAAATATCAAAAATAATATTCGAGCGTACATTTTTTAAAACCTCTAAAGCAAAAAGAGTATTTTTCTCGGGAGCTATTCTGCCAATTGAAACTAATTTTAAACAATTATCTTTTTTTGTCTTTTGGATAAAGTTGTATTCTTTTTTTTTAGATAAATTATTTGCGATAATAATATTGGGAGACTTTAATTCTCTGCTAATATCTTTTTTCTCTGATAAATTTGTAGCATGAAAAATAGTGCTTTTGTAAAATGAAAGAAATTTCATTACGGTTATAAAGATATCTTTTTTTCTATTCTTAACTGATAATGAACCTCCTGATAGCATTCCTCTAACAGCAAGTACATGACGAATTGATTTTTTCTTAGCAATGAATATTGGTAGTATTGAAAAAAAAACAGAAAATAGACTGTTACAGTATATGGTATCAGGATTAATTTCATTAATTAATTCTTTTATTTTAGTATATTTAATGTTAGAACTAGAAAGGTAATAGACTTTAGATTCATCTACTTGGTTCCATTGATTACTAATAATATTTTTATACGGAAGATGTTCTGAGTAATCAGTATCTCTTGTAACTATATAATAGTTTGCTTTATCGTTAAGCTGATTTACTAGATTACTAATAGAGCGTATTGGCCCTCCAGCTTTAAACCCGGGTTTATACCAGTCAATAAATATGAGTATCTTTTTATTCAATTGAAGCCTATTATTTTAAAAGCGTTAAATATAAAATTTCTTATTCAATATTAACTGATTAAATTTGTATTTTCGTTTTATTAATAGAGATAGAATGAAGACAGCTATAATTACAGGGATATCAGGTCAAGATGGAGCCTATTTAGCCAAGTGGTTGTTAGAAAATGGCTATAAAGTGTTAGGTCTTACAAGACCGAATAGAAATCAAGAATTATCAGGTTTAAAATTTTTAGGAATTGAAGAGAAAGTTGATATTAAAGAGTTAGACTTACTTAATCAACTAACGGTTGAAAAGTTAATTGAAGAATATCAACCTGATGAATTTTATAATTTAGCGGCACAAAGTTCTGTTGGCGTTTCGTTTAAAAAACCTGTAGCTACATTTGAATTTAACACGATAAGTGTTATCAATATATTAGAAGCTATTCGCTTAAAAAGCCCTGAAACAAAATATTATCAAGCATCAAGTAGTGAAATGTTTGGAAATATAGGGGTAGAAAATTTACCTTTAAAGGAGTCTGTTTTATTTCATCCTGCAAGCCCTTATGGTATTTCTAAAGCCTCTGCACATTGGATAACGGTTAATTATAGAGAAGCATATGGTCTAAAAGCTTGTTGTGGAATTTTATTTAATCATGAGTCGTGTTTGCGGGGAGAAAATTTTGTAATTAAAAAAATTATTAGGACAGCGTTAGAAATTAAGTCAGGAAAAAAAGAGGTGCTGCAATTAGGAAACTTATCTGTCCAAAGAGATTGGGGCTATGCACCTAAATTTGTAGAGGCAATGTGGTTGATGTTACAGCAAGATGATTTTAAAGAATATTTAATATGCTCTGGGCAGGTCACTAGCCTTAGGAACATCGCAGAATGTGTCTTTAATAAATTAGAATTGAATTTTGACAAACATGTGAAAATTGAACAGACTTTAATGCGTAATGTGGAATTAGATATTATATACGGAGATAATTCTAAAGCTAAAAACGACTTAAGTTGGGATTATGATATTTCTTTAGATCAGTTAATTGATCAATTGATTGAGGATGAAAAAGTGTTTCTAGAATGGCAGTCTAAAGTAAAACTAGCCAAATGAAAGTAGTTTTTTTTCAACGAAAGCCACGACCTAATAAAAATTTCAGTTTAGAAATTTTATTCAATCAAATTAGAGCTCACTTGCCTAAAGAGATAGAGTCTATTACTGAAATAGCCAAATATTACAGCGAAGGTTTTTTTAAACGAATATACATTACTATTGATGCTGTATTTAAGCAAGGAGATGTTAATCATGTAACAGGTGATATTACTTTTGTGACCTATTTTTTAAGAAATAAAAAAACGATATTAACGATATTAGATTTGGGATTGATGAATCACCCTAATCCTTTTTTAAGAAAAATTTTACAAATATTTTGGGTTCAAATACCTGTGATGCGTGCAGGGTATATTACAACAATATCAGCAGCAACAAAAACTGAGTTGTTGAAATTTGTAAATGTTGATGAAAAAAAAGTGCGCGTGTTATATATTCCTGTTGCAGAAGGAATGGAATTTACACCCAAGGTTTTTAATGCAGAGAAACCTACTATTTTACAAATTGGAACTAAAGAGAACAAAAATATTGTTCGTTTAGCCCAAGCCTTAAGAGGTGTTAACTGCAAATTATCAATTGTTGGAGTACTTGCAAAACAGCAAATGGAAACACTTAAACAAAATAATATTGAATATAATAATGCCGTAAATATAAGTAATGAAGAGTTAAAGCAACAATATATTGATGCTGATCTGTTAGCTTTTGTATCTACTTATGAAGGTTTTGGAATGCCTATTGTTGAAGCACAAATTGTTGGTAGACCAGTTATTACCAGTAATATTTTATCAATGCCTGAAGTTGCTGGAGATGCTGCACTTTTAATTGATCCTTATAATGTAGCAGAAATTAAAGAAGGAATATTAAAAATTATTTCAGATGAAACTTATCGTAATGAGTTAGTTGAAAAAGGAAGAAAGAATGCTAACCGATTTTCTGTTGATACCATTACGGCTCAATACGATGCATTGTATAAAGAAATAGTTAAATACTAGTATTTTATTGATCTGATTTTAAAGGTAAAAAAGGAGGAAGGTTAATTGTCTGAAATAAAAACCGGATTAAATAAAATAATATAATTGACTTAGTGATATAATTAATAACTTTAATTAAATCTGTTTCAGCCTTTATTACTTGAAAAAAGAATAGAATTAGCCATAATAAAATAAGAGGAGAGCCAGAACTATATACGTTAACAATGATGCGTAATAAAATGGATAGAAAAAGACCATACAAAAACATGGATATCCAACCTCCGACTATACCGTAATTCGCATAAAACTCTGCTATAATTGATAAGCCCATTGCTGTACCTCTATTTAGTTTTATACCTGTTACTCTTTTAAAGTTAATTATTGATTGTTTTGCACCAACTTTGTTTGGAGCTAAAAAACGAGGAATAAGGCTTGCTTCAATTGCTTCAAAAATTGTTTCACCACCTAGAAAAGGTTTGTTTTTTGGGACTTCATATATGACTTTACTTATAATCCACCCTTGGTTTAAACGATTGTTAGAGTTTGCATTTTCTTCTTCTAATTTAACATTATCTTCGGAGTTACTTAATGCTAAAAGCTCTTCCTCTGCTAGATCAAAAAACACCTCGATATAGTTTTTGTTTTTGCTTTTCCAAATAATTTTTCTAAAATCTTTCTTAACAATTTGAATAGTATACATTAAAAATACTGAACCTATAATTAATGTTACTTTACCAATAAAATTTAGGTTTTTTGGAATAATAAAAAAAGATAAGAATGTAGAAATTACAAGGAATTCATGAAACATACCTGATTTTAATGATAAAACGAAAAGAATCCCAATAGCAAAAAGATATAAGTAGTATTTGTATTTTGGGAAAATAAAAAACAAATAAGATATACCAATGTATGTTAAAATACTCAACAGATAAAGAATAAATGATAAGGTAGGGACGTTCATGAATCTACTGATTAATTCTGAAGTTAATCCAATAAAAATCAGTGTATAAGCAATTTGTTTTTGATTCTTAATATCTTTAGAGAATATTGATGCTAATGGTTTTATTTTTAAGTTATTGGTAATAAGGTAAATACCTAAACTAAATGCAATAAATCCAGGAACTACATATCCCATGTAGGTGCTTTCATCTACATACATGTAGTATTTATGGTGTGTTTTTCCAAAGTTGTAAGAAAGTTTTGCTCCTAAAATCCATTGCGATGCAGCTAATAATAAGATTAGCTCTTTAATTGGAACTTCATTACCCCATTTTCTGATAAATTCAAGAAATATAAATAGAGTAATCGTTAAGCCTAAATTGCTTAGGAATATATAATTATAAAGGAAATAATTTATAATAAAATAAAGTAGTGAAATTAGTATAGATGTAGGCTTAAATATCATTTTAACAACTCAACAATTCTTTTACTAGAATTACCATCTCCATAAGGGTTTTTAGCTTCTAAGTCAAATTTGGGATTAAAATTATTAAATGCTTTTATTATTTCTTCTTTATTCATACCAACTAACTTAGAGATGCCAATATCCACAGCTTCTGGTCTTTCAGTAGTTTCTCTTAGAATTAGTACAGGAACTTTAAAGGTTGGAGCTTCTTCCTGAATTCCTCCAGAATCACTTATTACTTTATTTGAAATTGACATTTTTTTAATTAAATCTAAAAATTCTAAAGGTTTAGTAAAGATTTTACTTTTTCCTAATTTAGAGTAGAGTTTAAACCTTAAATAATATGTAAAGAAATAAGTTCTATATCTCATTAAGGATATCTTTTTTAATTGAATGAATAGTGGATTCAAAAGCTGATTCAAAAGTAAAATGAGATTCAAAAGATTTTCTGGATTCTAATGACATTTTATCGAAATTTTGATCAATAGACTCAATATTTTTTAACAAAGATTCTTTTGAGAGGTCTGAAAATAGAGCCCAGTTATTACCATCAAGATGTTCTCTGTAATGTAAGTTGTCGTATAAAATAATAGGCATTCCAAGAGCTAAATATTCGTAAATCTTATTAGCAGCTGTCCCTCCTGTAGTATAAGTTATGTTTAAAGGTTTGTTAACCGCCCAACCAATATGTTGGGTACTCATCATTTCTGGAACTTTAAAATAGGACACTCTATCATGAAAATGTAAATGATGGAGTGTCCCACTATTTTTTGCTATTTCAGTAAGATATTTTTTATATTCTTGTCTAATATCACCAACAAGTGTTAAGTGTAGTTCTTTTTTATGTACTTTTTCTTTTAGAATAGGTATCAATTCTTCAAAACCATGTTTTTCGGATATATTACCTGGGTATACAATGTTTATTTTATCATTAATTATTTTCTGTTTATTGTTTAATTCTCCATGAAAATATTTTGAGGGATAATTAGGGATAAAGTAATATTTCCCTGAAAATGATGCCAATGGAAAGTATTTTTCTCTTTCTATTGCTGGTAGAGAAAAGTAACTAGCGATATTTATCTTTTTTTGTTCTATAACTGCTCCAAACCAGTTAGTTGAATACTTTTTATAGAATGATAAAGGATTAATATCATGATTATGGTACCAAACTTTAGGTTGATTAGATTGTCTAATTGTTGGTTTTATTAGGTAATAAAAGAATAGAGGAAGAGCATCATAAAGGATTAATAATTCCGGTTTTTCTTTAATTATTAACTTTCTAAACGTTACAACATAATTTAAATAAGATTTAAATTTACTGAACTTAGATTTTAATTCGGACTTAAATCTATTTTGAATTTCATCTTGTAGTATTAAGTTAACATTAGAATCATAATTCCACACTGTTGGTAAATTATTTTTTGACAGAACTATTACTTTTTCAAAATGCTTTGATAAATTATTTATAGCATTGAAAGTTGGAGGATAACCTTCAGGATGTGTGTAATTTAAAACTAATACTTTCATTTAATTACAAATATTTATGAGTTCTAATAATCTATGTGCGTAGGTATGATCTTTAATAGCTCTTTGATAACCTGATTCAGCAATTTCTGTTCTTTCTTTTTCGTTTTTTGGATCAATATAATAGTCAATTTTTTCTTTTAAATCTTGCAAACTTTTGTAGGTGACAATTTCTTTTCCTACTTCAAATAACTCATAAACAGCAGGTCTATCGCTTATAATTTGAAAACCACCAACACCACAAATTTCAAAAGCTCTTTTGTTTACTGCATCAATAACTGCAGGGTGAAGGTTGTTCAATACGATTTTTGCAGCTTTAAATGCTTTGGATTTTTCACGATTAAAAACAGGTTCATTCATCATTATTTTATCCAATTCTGGTACTTTCAACCAAACAGCAAGCGGATATCCCCACATTTTTAAATCATATTGAGTTAAATTGTTATACAGGGCAGCTCTACTTGGGTAAAGATTACCGGCATTTGTAATGTCGCAGTTGTATTTATCAATGTCTTTTTTATCTGTAATAGCTATGTTAAGATGCTTTTTAGGGTTAAAACATTGGGGTAGGTAATGGGTGTTTAAATTAAACTCTTCTTTTAGTTTATTAACAATGTATTTATCTACAAAAAATAAATGATCATAACCTGCAACAAAAAACATGGCCTTTTGAAAATTACTAACAGCATCAGGAAACCATAATACAATTGGAGAAGAATTTATTTTCTTTATATTTTCAATTTCTTGTTTTGTTAAAAAATCATGAACAACAATTGTTAAATCAATGCTTTTATTGTGCTCATATATTTTATAAAGGGCTTTAGATTTAACATTTCTAACAGCAGGAATTTTATGAAAAACTTGTTGGTATAAAGTTTTGTTTATATTTTTAATCTTTTGCCCTAAAAAATCATATTGCATAAATTGAACTTCGGGATCAAAACGCGTAACAGAATGGCCCATATCAAGTAAAACTTCTTCAATGTGAAGGCCAGAACCTTCAATGTAAAACTTTCCTATAATAACTATATTCATATGAAAATATAAGACTCATTAATTGAATTTTAAAAGTACTACTTTAATCGACCTAATATTTAATAAGGGGATTCAATTTCAACGTTTTTTATAGTCTATAAAATTACGTGTCAACTTTTTTCTTTATTAATAATTTATTTTTCGATACTGTTTAAATTAATCTTGCATAAGGATGGAGTGAAAAATAACTTGGTTGGATGTTTTTTTAAAGTTTATAAAAAAGTAATTTTGTTGAACATAATTTAATAATTAGTATTTTGAAAAAATCATATTATAAATATTTTATAGGTTTTATATTTCTTATTATCATTATAAAATATCGACCTAAGTCAGTCCGTAAAGTTTTCCGAGAAATTGATTACTCTCTTGGTATAACAACTAAGCCGATAACAATGTTTGCGATTGAAATATTAAATGATAGTAATTTTTTTATTAGTTGGTCACTCCCCACAACTAAAATTCACGATCATATTGAGGTCTATTATGGGACATCAGTCATAGAAAGTTTTCGGGATAAGGGGCGTAAAATAAAACTTAAGCATAAAAACTCGTCATATGCTGAAGTTGAAAAATTAGAGGGTGTGAATTACTATTCAATTTATAATGTTGATGTGTTAGGAAGATACTCAGAACCTAAGACCGTTTCTATAATTGATGATAATATTTCAAATGAATCACAGAAAAAAACATTTGACTATCATTTTTATGACGATAAATTGAAGCTTTTGATTCAGAAATTAGAAAATGAATTTATAACTGTCCATTTATCAAGAGGTGTTATTATTTCTTTAGAAAATAAATTATCTAACAATCAAATCTTTTCCACAAATTTCAACTTTTCAAATAGTTATTTAACTCCAATGGATATTTATGCTAATGATGATGTGACTTTTTCTTTATATCGGAGTTCTGCAAAAATAATTGATTTATCCTATATACACATAAACAAAACTTCAAATAATGAAATTGAGTATACTAGAAAATACACAGACTTAAAAAATAAATTCGAAAAAATTAAATATACACTTCAGGATAAATCTATTCTAATTGATTTTGAATCAAATATAGATTCCAAAAAATATACGATTAGAGTAAATTTTTTAGGAAATGATGATTTTAAGTCAATTACATCATGGAAAACAAAAAATGTTAATTCAGTCATTGATGAACCAAAATATGATGAAACCTCTAAGGAATATATAAATTCAAAGTATTCTTTAGACTCAAATCTAACTTATCATCATAAAGAAAATATTTTCAATGATGTTTATCCATATCATGATTCTCGAAAATTCCTGAAAATAGATAGTTTATCTAAATTTGAATTATACAATCAAGAAGAACATGTTTTTTCAATATCAAACATCTCTGAAAATTATTTTTTCTACAAAAACTGTAGTGGTGAAGAATGTTTTACCTTTGGACAAAAACATCCTTATTCTTCACATATAACCACAATAAAAAATAAATTTCATTTGAAGTTAGATGTCGAGTATTGATAATCTCCACCCAATTTGGGTTTGCTTATAAAAGAGAGTTTTAGACATTAATAAATTGGTTTTTTTAAGTAAGGTCATTCTATGTTTAAACAGCTTAACCTGTCTTCTAAATTCAAATGAGTCTGTGTCTTATCCTAAAATAGGTTGACTGTTTTAGATTACAAAAAAAACGAACCTATATCATTAATTTGGTATAGGTTTTTTGTTTCCAAATTTTAAGTTTAATTCCTCTTTGTTTATGAGCTTGATTAGGCTTTAGTAAACCAATAGATATGTTGGGGTCTCAATTGGTTGTATAGCACTATAGATTGTTGTGTCTGTGGTTCTAAAAGCTCATATGTTTCAAATACATTATCTAAACCAAACTCTGCTTTTAATATTCCATTTACCCTTTCAGTAACTGCATTTTCATAAGGATCATACTCATGAAAATGCTGATTTCAATTTTATTATCGAAAAAGCTTTGAGTTTAAATAGAGCTACAATATTGTAATCCTCTACCAGGCAGTTGTATTTGAATGTTCTTTTGTCAGCAAAACCTAATTAAAAAAACACTCAATATAAAAAACATATTTACAGCATTTCCTGCCATAACATTTCTGTGAAAATTTATTTCTAGGAGCTTAAAAACCGTATGAAATTGAGCGGTATCCAAACAACAACGATTAAAGAAGCTATAGCTCTAATGCCATTTAAGCCTCGGAAATATACTGTGTTGTTTTTTATTAAATATTATTTTAATTGTTAAAATTAATTTCGTTGAGTTTTTACTAATCAATTTTAAAATTAGTGAGAATTTAGCTATAATGTTATTTTTTTTCTCAATTTAAGTGCATTTTTAAAGCCTATAACATTGCTTAGAAATTTAAATTTATCACCTCCAACAGGCCACATTTTTCCTATATCAAGGTTTTTAAATTCTTCTTCGGCAGTTGTTACTAAATCAGGATATAAATTATAAAAACGATACATGAAATTTAAAAAATTCTGCGCTAAAGCCGTTCTAAGTTCTTGTTGTGCTATAAAGCGTTGCAGGTTGCTAACGTAAAGTTGATAGGAGTATAACTGAGACGCTGCTTGATTTTTGGTTTTACTACCACTAGAAATGCTTCCTTCAATACCTGATCTGTAATAAACGGTTGAATTAGAACAAAATTTTAAAGAATCAGCATGGATAAGCACCCTACTAAAAAACTCTCCATCTTGGTTGTGTGAAAGTGACTCATTCCATTGCCCTGCTTTTTTTATGAGATGTGAAGGCGTTAACCAACTGTGAACAGGTATCATTCCTTTTCCATTCCAACAATCAATTAACCAGTTTAGTGGTTGATTATAATCTTTATTTAAGTTTGATGGTGCTGGTATTAAATTTTCTAAGGTATCATAAAACCTTGCCCAATCACCAAAAGTAATTGTGTTATTATTGAACGACTGAATTAGGCTTAATTGATTTTCAATTTTAGAAGAAACCATAATATCATCAGCATCTAAATATTGGATATATTCTCCGTTACTAATACTAAACGCATAATTTCTGGCAGAGCAAGCCCCTTTTTTAGGGTTTTTTACCAATTTTATTTTATCAGATTCTATTTGGGAAACAATTTGATATGAATTATCGGTAGAATGATCATCAACAATAATTATTTCAATATTCGAGTAGGTTTGAGAGAGTAAACAATGAATAGTTTCTTCAATATATTTTTCTGTGTTGAAAAGCGGAATAAGTATTGAAACTAGTGGTGTTTGCATATCAGTACTGTAAATTAAGAAGAGTTGATTGTAAACTTTATAAGAAATGCTTTTGTATGGTATCCGAAAGGGCTGATTTAAACCAATAATAATTAGTTAACGCATAACGTTCACCATTCTCAAAAGGTTGTCCTCTATGTATTCCTCTTGTATTTGCAATTAACAATGTCCCAGCTTTGGCGTTAGCCGTTAATAGTTTTCCGGTTGAAGAAGCTATCATGTCATTAATGACTTCATCTGTAAATCTATTCTGATTTAAATCCAGTTTGTATTTTAGTTGACTCTTAATAACATCAAAACTTTTATGACTCCCTTTTAAATATTGGAAAGGGCCATTTTTTTCATCAACATCAGAAAGGTAAAGAATTACTTTTGTTTGTTTAAAATGAGGTAAATCTCGATGCCACCCACCGCCTGATCCATCGTTTTTAACTTCTGATCTAATTCTTCCTAGCATCGTAGTAGACTTTATATCTTCAGAGTGGCTTTCGTGAGCTTTTACCAAACGGCTAATTAGTTTGTTTTGATAAAAATCATGAATTAGATCCGACTTCTTTTCTGTTCCCCATGCTCTATAATCTGCGTCATCTTCATCTTTCCACAATTTAGGTGGATGCGCTATGAGTAAAAGATCAATTTCAAGTTTTAAATTGTCACATTTTTCTTTATCATAAAAGTTTTCGACTAAACAAAAACCATTTTCATTCAATTCATTGATGATTTTAATTTCCTCTAAGTTTAAATCTGAAGTGTTACAATAAGTGAGTTTTTTTCTGTTTTTAAATTCTTGTTTTATTAATCGAAGAAAATTTAATAACATAATTTTATTTTGGATTGTTAATGAGTTACGGTTATTTATTTATTTTTTAAACGATAAAATATTTCCTTCTATAAGATCAATTATCAAGTCAATAGTATCAGTTTCGATTACTTTCTTATGCCACAGTTTACCTAATTTACCAATTTCTTTGTATTTATCAGGGTTATCTACATAGCCAAGAAGGTGTTGATATATTTCATCTATATCATTGGCAATACAAAAAGGTGGAGGATTAGCGAAATGACGTCTAATAAAAGGAATATCTCTTCCCATAATCATGGGTTTTCCCATAGCGATTGTTTCAAAAGAACTGCCAGATTGCATCGTTGGAGTTGCCGGTAGCCCTGGAATCTTGTACCCTTTAAAAGTATCAGCAATGCACATGTTAACAATATTAATCAATTTTAGTATGTCAAATCTACAGGTCATTGGAATCCATTCTATATGATTTTCTATGTTAAGACTTTTAATAAGATTTTTAGCATTTTCGACATCCGTTCCATTATGAATTAGTAATAACTTGGCTTTACCATCAAATTCATAAATAAATTTTGCGAAGGCTTTGATGTGAGTATCTCCTTTGGTATCTGTCCAGTTCTGCCTTTTTTGTGAGAATAATAAAAAATAGTTTTCTTTTTTTAAATTATTTATTTTGGTCAAAAATTCGACTTTATGATCATGTGTTGTATCGGATATAATTGTATCAAGAAGCTTATTGTAAACAGTTGGAATAGGATAACTAATTACTTCACCTTTAGGTTTTAAAAGTGTTATTTCTCTTATTGCATTAATACCATTAATGATATACTTCGAGTTTCGTATCCCTTTTTTCTGGTAATATGCTCTTATGTTAAATGTAATATAACCATATTTAGTAGTATAAAAAGGTAAGGTTCTAGCATCTTGTCCTAAAGGTAAAAATAGATCATTTTTAATTCCTGCGAAAGCCAAATAAGCTGGAGCTATAAAACCTCCGGCAATAAAATCATATTCTTTTAAACTTTCTTTGATGTTCTTTTTTAATTGACGCCTAATTTTAAGATTAGATAGATCATTATTTACTCCGCCCCACGTTAATTGCTTAGTAAACTTTTTATAAGAGTCATCAAAACTATCAGTTTTAGGATGGTACCTATAATTTAATTCTTCGGATTCAGAAGCAAGAAGCAATAGGTCAACATCTAATCCACGATCCCGTAAATATCTGACAATAGAATAAAAAAAGTGATTCTGATTGGAAATAAAAGCTATTTTCATATTATTTATAATAATTTACTATAGTAATCGAGTTCTTATCGATTTTATAACATTAATGGCAGGGCCTCTATAAGTTCCATAGCTAATGTCTACTAGTTCTATCATTCCTTTTTTTGTTATTACATATACTTTTTGATTCGATATATAAATTTGGCCTGTAGTTGATTTATAGTTAAAATCGGGGGTAAATAATTTAGCGTCCCAAACAATTAGTTTTTCATTATTATAGAAACAAAATGCTCCAGAAAAAGGCTCCGAGGAAACATTTATTAAACGTAAAAGATCTTTTGCTTTCAGATTCCAATCAATCTTACCGTCTTCGGGAGTTCTAGGGAAACATCTAAAAGCCTCGTCAATTCTATCGTCCTGGTTTTCAGGGATGAAATTTGAACCCTCTGTAAGAAGATTTAATGATTTATTAAAAAGTAATGGGATTTCCTTATTCATCCAATTAAATACTTCGGATATTTTAGTGTCAATTGATAATTGGAAGAAAACTTTAGAAATGATATCACCGGAATCTAATGAACCTCCTTCCATCTTATGAACACATAAACCAATTTCTTTTTCTTTATTTATAATGGCCCAAGCTACAGGAGCATTCCCTCTGTATTTAGGTAAATCACCGCAGTGAGCATTTAATATTCCTAAAGGAAATTTTTTGATAAAATTGTTTTTTATTACAGTAGTAAAATTTACACTAACTACAATTTCTGCAAATGGCAAATTATCTATTTTATTTAAATTGCTAGTGCATATATATGGTACATTATGCTTTATTGCAAGCTTCTCAAAGTCCAGTTCAGTTATTTCGTATTCAGGAGATGCTTTTGATGTTATTATAAATGCTAACTCGTGCTTGTTTTCAAGTAAACAATTGATAGTCTCAAATAACATTTTTGTTCTTCCTATTGCTCCAAATTTCATAATATTAATTGGTTTAGATCTGATTCTATATTCTTAATTAAGTTTTCTCCGACTTTTAAACCTGCAGTATGTAAATCAATTAAGGGTTTCATTCCTAGATAAGCTAATGTCTCAGTCATTCTAAGTTTATACCCGTCCTTATTTGGATAAAGATGTATTCCACGTTCATTACAGTATGTTGAATCTATATTTCCGCATAAATGAATTATTGAAGAATCATTAATTGAGTCTGACGACACTTTTCCATATTTTCCAATAATAACTTCTTTACTAGTGTAATCTGCAATAACTATAAAATCATATTGATGTAAAGCAATATTTGTTGATATGTTATCTATGCTACTTAATACGATATTATTGGGTTGAAGATTTTTTAATGAATTGAAAGCAGCCTCTCCGAAATGGTCGTTCGATATTATTAATATATCATTTTGATATATTTCGAACCCTGCTTCAAAACATAGTTTTGTAATCAAATAACCACAACCGTCAAAAATTTTTAAACCGGGGAAGTTTTCCCAGGTGCCAGCAACTTTATTCTTTTTTAACTGGAGATATTTAATATCGACATCTCCGGGTCTAATTTCCCAAGCTTCACACATGTATGATATTACAGCATTAGGAGACATATGATCTATAAATTCTTTATCTATAGGTCTTACAAATCCCAAATTTGTAATAATATTAGCTTCACTAACCTGCTCTCTTGGTCGTTCATTAATGGAGAACTCAATAACTCCATTAATATTTAACTGCTCAATAATATTGTTACAGTCATTAACAATATCTTGTGCATTACCATATGATGTATCTTTAGTCCATGCATAAACTTTTTTTGCGCCAGCTAAGGCTGCAATAATGGGAGTGTACATAAAATGATTACTTCCAACTTCAGTTAGAACTGTTAGACCACTTAGGTCTAATTGAGTTACCTCAATAGACCTTTTAATTAAACGTATAGCTCGATTTATCTGAGAATTATGCTTCAATAAGAGTTGATTTTATCCATTCTGCAGTTCTTAAGACACCTTCTTCTAAATCAACTTGCGATTTAAAGCCTAATAGAGTTTCTGCTTTTTCAACAGAAGGAATTCTTAATTCTATATCTGCAGATAATGCTGGTTTAAAAATAATTTTCGAATCTGATTTTAAAACTCTACAAACAGTTTCAGCTAATCCTAGTATTGTTGTAATTGCTCTAGCGTTTCCAATATTGAAACTTTCTCCAATAGCTTTTGGACTTTCTAAACATCTAAAAAGACAATCTACAAAATCATCTACAAAACACCATGCTCTAATTTGATTACCATCACCATTGATGTGTATATCTTCATTTTTTAAAGCCTTTTTAATGAAAATTTGAATAGCTCCTTCCCCTGTTTGCCCAGGACCATAAACGTTAAATGGTCGAACAGTAACTACTGGTAAATTATATTGTGAAGAATAAGCATGAGCCAAGTGTTCTCCTGCTAATTTACTTACAGCATAAGTCCATCTTGCTTCACCGGCACTTCCAGCAACAGTTTGATCTAATTCAGTAGATTTATAAGCCATTGATCCAAAAACCTCAGAAGTAGAAAAATCAATTATACGATCAGAAATATTATTTTGTTTTGCAGCCTCTAAAACATTAGCCGTACCAATCATATTTACCTGCATCGTTCTAACAGGTTCTTTAATAACTGTATCGATACCTGCAATACCAGCAGCATGTACAACTATTTCTGCACCTATCATTGATGAACACAATAATTCAAGATCCAAAACATCTCCTTTTATAACGGTCATGTTCGCATGGTTTGCAAAACCAGAACCAGTTAACGTATCTCTATAGAAATTATCGTATACTGTAATTTCATTATCTTCAATTAATCTCTTAATTAATGTGTTAGCTATAAAACCAGCACCACCTGTAATAAATATTTTTTTATTTTTCATAATATGTTGTATTCAGATTTTTTCAGTTAAAGCTATTACGATATTAAACCGTTAATAGTTGTCGTAATATATTTTATTTTTTCTTCATTTAAAGAACCATACAAAGGTAGGGCTAATCCTGACTTGAAAGCGTAATGCGCGTTAGGGAATAATTTTATAGCATCTAAGTTATATTTTGTTTTATAAAAAGCCATTTCAGGAATACATTGGGCACCGTAATTAGATCCAATTCCTTTTTCGGCTAACTTTTTTTGAATCGCATCTCTATCTATTTTTTTATCAAATAAAACATGATAAGTTTGATAAGTATGGAAGCACGATTCTGG
>JAWUVT010000102.1:0-8071 GCA_034112225.1 Flavobacteriales bacterium
TCGGTAAAGCCAAAGCTTTTCCTACAATTGATGAAGTAAGAAACGAGTGAGTGATAGTCTACGACAGCTCAGCTTCTAGGATATTTTGGTTCAATAAATTTGACAGTACATCCACATCCTTCATTTTGTAGTACTTCGCCACCACTTTTTGAGGTGCACTTAAAGAGTTCCATTTCTAAAGAAATCAATCGTTTTATTTAAAAAAAATAGACAGTATAAAGTAATGGTTAATAAATTGTGAAATGTCCTTTAAAATTAACATTCAACGCTAAATTCTCAAATTCCTAAATCTGCCGTATAGGGGGGGGGATGCATTTTTTTTTGTTTTATATTTAATAAAAATAGTTGCAATTAGTGGAACTATAACACCTGTAAAATATAAAGAAATGGGCGGAAAAAACAATGACGTATTAGTTAATGAAGAAACAAATAACTATATAAGTATAGAAATAGTAACTCGGGTAACTGCTATGGTGCAGAGAATAGTTCATGCTTATGAATACGAAATTAGCACTAAAGAAATGGACACTTTAGTAGCGGTGTTAATCGAGGACCTCTCCAAAACATCTGATGGATTGGAAAAAGAATTAAAAAAAATAGCAGCCTATGGGTTGACCTATGAAGTAAAAAGTAGCACACACCAAAAAAATAAAAAAACACCAAAAATAGTATTAAATAAAGAAGCCCTGAATGAATTGCTGCAAGACTATAAATCTAAGTATAGTCTAACGGAGAGGACGGATTATTTAAAGCATTTTTACACGCTAGCACCACTCGAGGAAGATCTGGAAGAGGATTTCTCCTTAAATGCTAACCAGAACAGCAGTGTGGATGCTTATCACTCTATTGTATTGGGTTTGAATGATATATTGATTGAGATTAACAAGCGTTTAACCGAAGAGCAAGCCGAAGCATTCTTTACTACTGCTAAAGAAATACAATTAGGGAAAGTTTTAGGCCAATTTGAGATAAATATAAGTCCCAATTTAAGCGTTATCAATCGCGATAAATTTAAAACATTAAAACAAAAATTAAAAGAAGAGTTAATCGCATTTAGCCTTACATTAAAAAAAGTAGGAGTTGCTGATCGACCTTTAGTTGCTAGTGAAACCCTAGATGAAATTGTTGATAAACAGTTAAAATCCAACAATTATAAGGAATTAACCTCAGCTACTCAACTTGTTTTACAGAATACCTTTGTCCCAAAGAGCGAGAAGGCATTGGGTGGTAATGAAGAATATGAAAAATTAACAGTTAACGAAAAAAATGCTGTTGATCAGATAATTGGAGCATTTAATGGTAAAGATGGGGTTGGCCTTCAGGATCAAGCGAGAAAATACAACATAAATATTTTCCCCCCTATTATTATTGGTCAAATTTTTGCTAGTTGTAAAATAACAGATGGTGGAATCAAAGTAATTAGGATTGCCCTTTCTATGTTTAATCCTACAAATAATATAGAGATAAATAAAGGGAAGAGTGAGCAAAAAATAGATACAATATCCCTTCTAAAAACGGAGAAGGTCTCGGGAAGTTCTTCTGCTTATGAAAAACCTATGCCTAGTTATTATATAAAATTGAGTGAGAGTTATATTAGTAAAAATGTATTCACCGAGTTACTCAGTTTTTGTGATTACGAAATTGGTTTAATTCACTCTAAATTTAAAAATGTTTATTTAAAAAAAGAGGTAATCTATTTAAACAATTGGAGTAACTATAAACAATATAACTCTTTCCTTGACAGAGATGATGAAAGTTTCGTGAAAGAATTTTATAAAAAACTCATTATATCATTTAAAAGTGGACAGGATTTTCTGAATTCTATGTTAGTAGACAAAGATTTTATAGCATTTATCCAAAAAGCAAAAAACCTAGGATCAAATCCTATTCGAGTAAGATTTTTAAACCCACTTAGCTATAATAGTATTGAAAAGATCAATACAACGATAACAATGGCTCATTTCGTTTTTGAAATACGAACAAAAGATATCAACTTTACGAAGTTAGAGAATACTACAAATAAATTTGAAATTAGTTTTTTAACAGAACTATCAAAAGAAGATCTATCAAAAGAAGAGCTATCAAAAAAAGAACTATTAGACAAAAATAGATATGAAATTCTAAAAGAAATGTTATCAAAAGAAGATCTAGGAAAAAAGTTATCAGAAAAAGAGCTCTTAAAAGAAAAAGAGCTATTAGAAACAACGCTATTTGAGGCAGAGCTATTTATAGGGGATGCTAGTAGGCTCATTGATTTTAATATCAGGGATAAAGAATTAAGTGAAATTAAATGTATTTACTTTCCTTTACCTAAAGAGATTGAAAAGAAAGAAGACCTTAAAGACTATTTAATGCAAAAAACGTTCAGCTATAGTAAAGGACCTAATATTCCTATGCAATATTACTTTAAAGAGAAAACTTTTATTCATGTTCAATATTACTTTAAAGAGATAACTTTTGACTCTGTTACTTATGTTCTGCCATGGTTGTATTGTCCGAAGCCAACAGGTAGTGCGCTTAAGTCAATTTCAGGAGTGTTTAATCCAAATAGTATACTATCGTATTTGTTAACTGATCGAGAGCTTAAGATAAACATTAATGAAAAAAATTATAGTGGTTTGACTGCTCTAATGCATCTACTTAAAAATAAACATGAATTAGAAATGATTAAGGTGTTATTAAGAAATAAGGCTGGCGTTAATGTTAAAGATAATGAAGGTCAGACTGCTTTAATGTATGCTTTAATCTACAATTATAGTATAAAAACTTTTAGGTTGTTATTAGACAATAATGCTGATATTAATGCTAAAGATAATTTAGGTCGGACTGCTTTAATGCTTGCAGTTATTGATTCTGAATATTTAAATGCTAAATATTTTGTATCAAAAGGGGCAGATATTTATAGTGAAGACAAACTAGGTAATACTTGTTTAACTTATGCAGAAAAGGGTTCTAAGGATAAAATTATTAATTTATTAAAAGACAAAATTAAAGATGATTTGGAGAGGGATAAGTTAAAAAAATAAATGATATAAATACAGCAATTGGCTAAAATTTATTGAATAATCTTTTTGATAAAAGAATGGAGCTGAAATTTAATTTCAGCTCCATTTTTTTTAATGAGTTGAAAAGGAAAAGAGTTCTGTGAGGCTTAAAGTTGGAGAAACTAAACGAACTGAGTATGAATATCGGCCTTCAAAGTTATGGTGTAAAACACTAAATGTAGGATCTCTTCTCAATGAAAATAAATGTACTCAATGCAAAATCTTGAAAACCAATTCTTTTAACAATTCACTATTAGAAGCAGAGGTATTGTTTACCCCTTTAGATTTTAAATCATAATCTCGTAAATATTCAATGATTTTAACCGATTTACGAATTGGATAATTACGAGCAGCAGTTTCGTATTCTCCCACAAAAAATGGACTTACCCTTAAGATAGAGGCAAGGTTGTTTTTTGTTTTATCCTTGGCATAATGCACTTTTAAAATAGTTCTAAAAAAACTGTACATCAAGCCAATCGTCACCACTAAAGGATGATCCCTCTCATTTTTAGAAAAATGGAAAACAATCGTGTTCGCTTTTAAAATGTCTTTGGCACCTAAAAGCTTTGTTGAGCTCAAAATTGTTAAAGTCTTTACTTATTCCAATGTTCTTTTCTACCGTTTCTGGAGTAATTTCATTCCCCCTCTAAAACGATAATGGTGAGTTTCTCTAACTCATTTAGCACCTTACTCAGACCAGTTGCGAAAGAAACGAGTGATAGTCTTCGACAGCTCAGCTTCTAGGACATTTCAGTTCAATAAATTAAAGCTTACATCCACTTCACCTCATGTTCTAGTGCTTCTCCACTAATTTTTGAGGTGCGCTTAAACAGTTACTTTTCTAAAGAAATCAATCGTTTTATTTAAAAAAAATAGACCGTATAAAGTTGTGGTTAATAAAGTGTGAAATATACTTTAAAATTAACATTCAACGCTAAATTCTCAAATTCCTAAAATAGGTGAAGGCTCCTTTTTTTTTGTTTTATATTTAATAAAAATAGTAGATTAATGGACTATAACAGGTATGAAGTATAAAGAAATGAGCGATAAAAACAACGTTGTAGTTAAAAAAAAAGAAGCAACAAATAATCAGATAAGTATAGAAATAGTAAATCGGGTAACTACTCTGGTGCAAAGAATAGTTTATGCTTATGAATACGAAATTAGTACCCAAGAAATGGACACTTTAGTAGCGTTGTTAATAGAGGCCCTCTCCAAAACATGTGAGGGATTAAAAGAAGAATTAAAAAAAATAGAAGACTATGAGTTGACCTATGGAGTAAAAAGTAGCACACCCAAAAAAAATAAAAAAACATCAAAAACAGTATTAAATGAAGAAGCCCTAAATCAATTGCTACAAGACTTTAAATCTAAAAATATTGAATCGGGTAGCAGGGATTATTTAAAACATTTTTACACGCTAGCACCACTCAGTGAAGATCTGGAAGATGACTTTCCCTTAAATTCGAACCAAAACAGCAGTGTGGATGCTTATCACTTTATGGTATTGGTTTTGAAGAAAACATGGGTTGAGATGAATAATCGTTTAACTGAAGAGCAAGCCGAAGCATTCTTTACTGCATTTGAAAAGAGTCAATTAGTAAAAGTTATAGGTACACTTGATAACCAGGTAAGCCCAAATTTAGGCGTTAACAATCTCGATAAATTTAAAACATTAAAACAAAAAATAAAAGAAGACTTAATCACATGGAGTCTTCAATTAAAAAAAGGAATAGTTGCTAATCGACCTTCAGTTGCTAGTAAAACCCTTGATCCAATTGTTGCTGAACAGTTAGCATCCAACGAATATGTCCAATTAATCTCTGCTACTCAACTTGTTTTACACAATACCGTTGTCTTAAATAGCGAGATGGGATTGGGAGGTAATAAAGAAACGAGTGAGCAACAAATAGATACAATACTCCTGTTAAAAAATGATGCGGGCTCGGAAATTAAGGTTGACATTCATACAGAAAGAACTAGTAGTGTTATTGAATATACAAAAAAAACTCTCCATAAAATTATGAAGATGAAACCAAATTTACTTAAACATGTAATGAGTTATTGTGCTTACAATATCCGTAATGTTCATGCTACATTTAAAAATGAAATTATATTAGATGCTAAGAGTAATTATATAATTTTTAATTATTTTTTAAATCATGACAACATTAAAAATATTAAGTCAGTAGAATCTTTTTATAATTTAACCGTGAATAAACCAACCTTACACAGTTCTGCATGAGCTCGCTCCTGCCTATCGTCATAGGTTACTTACTCATAATAACGCAACAATAACCAATGCATTCAACAATGCAATCTCAAACCACTTGTATAAAAATGTCTCATATCCTATTGGTAACGGAAAATAACGTAACGTAAGAACCTACGTCCTTAACAATCAAAAGTAATATTTTGCAGCAATTACAGCGGCCTATTTTGGCAGGAATGATTATTATCCATTCAACAAAAGTGACCTTGCAATCTATGAACCAGTAGGATATGCTGCAGTTTGTAAACTTTGGAAAAATAAATAAATAAATAAATATGTTAACTATGAAAACTATCACCAACTATCTAATTGTATTATTCCTCATCTCATCATTTAATAGCCATGCTCAAAAGACTGCAAATGGCTATAGGAATTATAATTTAAGTGGATTTAATGTGCTCGTTCAAGAACAAGCTTTAATCAAAAATGGGTCACAAACACAAGTCGCTATAAAATTATTGGAAGGAAAACTAATAGAGGTCTGTAAATTAAACATAAACCCAAGTATACTAAATTCATTAAAAGACATTTCTATTTTTATGGATTGGGCCACAGGTACAGAAGGTATACCAACAGCTTGTTATCACTCAAACCCAACGTGGTTAAGCGAGAACAATAAAATCCCTGAAAAAATAAGATCTATAGACATTAGTAATATTAACAATTTTATCGATTGGCAGATCAGAGTCCAACCGTATATGGTTCTGCATGAGCTCGCTCACGCTTATCATGAAAGGGAATTTAAGTATGATAACCAAATAATAACCAAGGCATTCAACCATGCACAATCAAACAACTTGTATAGAAATGTCTTAAAAAATGTTGATGGAACTAAGTACGAATACCAAGATACCGCCTACGCCCTTGTAAATCATATGGAATATTTTGCAGAAATTACAGAGGCTTATTTTGGCCTGAATGATTATTTCCCATTCACCAAAAATGACCTTAAACTGTATGACCCAATTGGATATGCTGCAGTTCGTAAAATTTGGCAAGGCAAATAAAAAATGTTAACTATCTAATCATATTATTCCTCATTTTCATCATTTAATAGCCATGCTCAACTGACTGTAAATGGATTTAATGTGCTCGTTAAAAAAAAGGCTTTGATCATGGATGATGCATGAACAGCGGTTCCTACTTTTATGGCTTGGAATACAGATGATAGCGCTTGTTGTCACTCCTCCAAATGGTGGTGAAGCGAAAACGGATATCTCCCTGAAAAAGCAATGTGTTTAGACATTAGAAATAGTAAAACCTTTATCACCTAGCAGCAGAAAAACCAACCCTATGATGATAAGTATGAGCTCGCTCATGCCTATCATCATAGGTCACTTACTCATAATAACGCAACAATAACCAATGCATTCAACAATGCAATTTCAAACAACAAAAGATCTTGCAGCCAGTATTTAAAGAGTAATTACAGAAGTCTAAAAAGCAATTTCCCCTACTTGCTTACTTGGTATGATTATATCGAATGAAGTATCCCAAACATAACTAGCACAATAGATGGTCATTTCTCAGATTTAATGAACAAAATTAGAAATCATAATGGACTATCTATGGAAAGAAAAAAAACGTTTCTTGATGCCTTTTTGAAAGTATAATTATAGAGAGTCTGTAGCCTCTTTTTGTCTATTAAGCCTAATTTTCTAAAGAAATCAATCGTTTTATTAAAAAAAAAATAGGCAGTATAAAGTTGTGGTTAAAAAAGTGTTAAACATACTTTAAAATTAACATTCAACGCTAATTTCTCAAATTCCTAAAATAGGTGGAGGTACTTTTTTTTTGTTTTATATTTAATAAAAATAGTTGCAATTAATGGATCTATAACGTATGTAAAGTATAAAGAAATGAGCGAAAAAAACAATGACGTATTAGTTAATGAAGAAACAAATTACTATATAAGTATAGAAATAGTAAATAAAGTAACTGCTATGGTGCAGAGAATAGTTCATGCTTATGAATACGAAATTAGTACCCAAGAAATGGACACTTTAGTAGCGGTGTTAATCGAGGACCTCTCCAAAACATGTGATGGATTGGAAGAAGAATTTAAAAAAATAGCAGCCTATGGGTTGACCTATGAAGTAAAAAGTAGCACACATCAAAAAAATAAAAAAACACCAAAAACAGTATTAAATAAAGAAGCCCTGAATGAATTGTTGCAAGACTATAAATCTAATAATAGTCTAACGGGGAGGATGGATTATTTAAAGCATTTTTACACGCTAGCACCACTCGAGGAAGGTCTGGAGGAGGATTTTCCTTTAAAGACTAACCAGAACAGCAGTGTGGATGCTTATCACTTTATTGTATCGGATTTGAAGGAAACATTGATTAAGATGAATAAGCGTTTAACCGAAGAGCAAGCCGAAGCATTCTTTACTACAGCTAAAGAAAGACAATTAGTGAAAATTATAGGTCAATTTGATCAACAGATAAGCCCCAATTTAGGCGTTAACAATCGCGAGAAATTTAAAATATTAAAACAAAAATTAAAAGAAGACTTAATCACTTTGAGTCTTCAATTAAAAGAAGAAGGATTTGCTAATCGACCTTTAGTTGCTAGTGAAACCCTTGGTGACATTGTTGATAAACAGTTAAAATCCAACAATTATATCGAATTAATCTCTGCTACTCAACTTATTTTACACAATACCGGTGTCCCAAATAGCGATAAGGGATTGGGTGGTGTTGGAGGATCTCAAGACTTAACCAATAACGAAATAGATGCTGTTAATCAGCT
>JAWUVT010000103.1:0-14760 GCA_034112225.1 Flavobacteriales bacterium
TAGAGGTATGTGGAGTGCAAATTTAGCTCCAGTATCTAATTATACAACAGAGATCGTTAACATTAATAATTCTTGGAATGATAAAGTGATTTATAGTAATTTAAAAATTGAGAATAATTCTATATTGGATATTTCAGGTAATATAAGTGTTACCCCTGCATCTTTTAGCTTTAGTGGTGAAGATGGAGCTGTAGTCAATTTAAATCAAGCAACGTTTAACTATTGTCAATGTCCGGCACCGGAGTTTAACATTTTGGGAGAAATTAATTTTAACAATACCCCATTTAACTTGCCCGAAAATACAGTCTTAAACATTGCTTCTACTGGTGTAGTCAACATTAACAGTGCTACAGGGTTGTGTCTTAATCAAGGAACACAGCTTAATATAGCTAATGGCGGAAAAATATACATCAATGGGGTAGATTATACAGCTTTACTTGCAGGTGGTTATGCAAATATTTACGATAAACATTTTAGTAACCAAACGGTTTCAGGAAATCATTATGCCCTCAATAAAATAGAAACGTCAGGCAGCGTGCAAACACAAGGTGTTACCCATTTAAAGGCAGGCAGAAGAATTGTTTTTAAACCCGGTTTTGTAGGGAAACCCGGATTAGTCGCGTCTATCGATAAAAATATAAATAATTGCGAAGAAACACCATGTGTTGATCAAGGGAGTAGTTTGAAAAAAGGAACTGCGGATGGTCCAAATGAAAAGGCTCCTGAAAACAGTCCCGTCTTTAACAAAAAAGCAGACCAGGAATTGGTTAATGAAGTTCGCATTCAAGTGTATCCCAACCCCAATGAAGGGCAATTTGTTTTAAAAATTGAAGGGGTCGACAAAAAGGCCGAAATAGACTTTAGCGTCAATATCTACAATACATTGGGCGTGGTTGTGTATCATCAACAAATCAACAGTTTAGAAAACAATATAAAGGTGGCCAATTTGCCTGCGGGGATTTACCAGGTTAGTGTAAGCAATAGCACTAACAGAATAGGGCAAGCAATTCTTATTCGATAGCTCTATATAAAGCTAAACGAACAGTAAAAAATTCAACAGCAATTTTGGCGTTTTTTTTGTCCCAACTATTTTAGTTCTTCTTGGATTACCTTGTTGGTTGTTGAGGAATGTGAAAGCGACTTTGTCTTCTCTACCTTGTGGAGAGATAATAAAGCACTCATCTATGTCATCTCGACCTTGTGGAGAGATCTATGCCGATCAGATTTCTCAATTCCACTGCGTTGCATTCGAAATGACATTTTTGGAGGGAGAGTAATGTAGTTTTTTGTCTTCTCGACCTTGTGGAGAGAAATAACACTTTCTTTTTTGTCATCTCGACCTTGTGGAGAGATCTTAGCGATAGGCCTTCCTAATCAGAAATAAACTCAGCATTTAAAAAAGTCCAATCGGGATTGGTTGTACTTATCAACCACTCTTTCTTTTTTCTACCCCATTTTTTTAATTGTTTTTCTCTATCGATAGCTTGCACAATATTAGAGTAGTGCTCAAAGTAGATTAAATAATGACAATTGTATTTTTTTACAAAACCTTTTGACAGAAGTGTATGTTCTTTTAATCTTCGTTCTAAATCATTAGTTACACCAACATACAAAGTTGTTTTCTTAAAGTTGGTAAGAATATAAACGTAATAATTATGATTGAACATATATAAATATAGCACATTCTCTTTAAACAGATTTCTCAATTCCACTGCGTTGCATTCGAAATGACATTTTTGGAGGGAGAGTAATGTAGTTTTTTGTCTTCTCGACCTTGTGGAGAGATCTCTGACGATCAGATTTCTCAATTCCTTCCGACACAAAAAGTCGGAATTCATTCGAAAAGACAGCGTTGGAGAGAGAGATTACTGTAGGCGCATTTGGAGCTAAAAGGTTCGGTATCGGAGTTAAAAGCCTCAACGTTGACTCTTTGAAGTGGGGGGGGTACTTCGGAAGTACCCACTAAACAGTGGGCCGCAGCCCATTTTTAGTGCTTATTTTAGCGCTTCCTTGCCTCTGTACCCCTTGCTATAATTAGGTTTTGGTGGTTTTATTGCTAGTGTTTAGGTTTTGGTTGAAAAAAAGGATTGTTTGTTCGAGTGATTTTTATCTTAAAAACAACAAAAAAATAGGTTCAAGAATCAATTCTTATTCGATAATTCTAAAAAGCTTTATTCCAGTTGTTGGGATTTCGAGCAGTATGAAAAACAGCAACAATAAGAACGTTTTTAGCATTGATAGTAAAGTGAATACCGTAAGGGAATTTCTTTAAAAAGAAAACACGGGTGTTATTGTATCTGATTTGTATTTTTAGTGGGTTATCTTGGATGCTGTCAACAGCAATAGAGAATTGTTTTTCAAAAGAGTTGCCTAAAGCCCCTTGTTGCTCTTCTTACCACAGAAAAGCTTCACAAGCATCATTTTCGGCAGCATCTGCAATCGTAATGGTATACATTATTTTTTGAAAATATCCTTTTTAGCCTCCGTCCAATTTCGGGTATTCATATCCCCTTTAGCAATTAGAGTTAATCGTTTATTGACCTCTTCCTGTTGCCATAAAGGAATTTCTTCCTCCTTATTTACAGATACGTAGTCGAGGGTTTTAATAAAAGCTAAAAAAGTATTAAACTTGCTGTCTTTAATGTCAAGAGTAATTTTCATAAGCGTTGTTTTTAGGTTTTATTAAATATACAAGAATTACGAACACGGAAGAAGTCAGATTTTACTCACAACCATTGTCTATTCTATTTTACTTGTATTGACAATAACAAATATAATGAATTTTTCAATTACGACTCAAGAATCCCATTAGCCACCAACAAATAGGAGTGTGATAAAAAGAAAAATCAGTATTAAAAATCAATTCATTTCAATTTGATTCTTATTGATCACCCCATACACCTTTCCGGTAAGCTCCTTGTCAATAAAAGGCGTGTTTTTAGATTTAGAAATAATGTCTTCCTTTCGCAACGTCCATTTTTCAGTAGGACTAAACAAGGTGAGGTTGGCTGGAGCACCGACGGTAATTGCTACCTTGGTTAAGCCTAAAATGGCTCGTGGCGCTGAGGTAATTTTTGCAATGGCATCAGGCAGCGCTAACTTTCCTTGAGTGGCCGTGTTGGTAGCCGCAAAAGAAGTCTGGAGGTTGAGCATTCCAAAAGCAGCATGATCAAACTCACACTGTTTGTTCTCGATGTCCTGAGGCGTATGGTCCGAACAAATCACATCAATGGTTCCGTCTTTTAAACCACCAATTAAAGCGCGAATGTCTTCTTGAGTTCGTAAAGGTGGCGTTACTTTAAAATGATTGTCAAAGTGAAGCAGTTCCGTCTCCTCAAATAAGAGATGGGTGGAGTTAACATCAGCCGTAATTCGTATCCCTTTTTTCTTGGCCGCTTTAATCAGTTCAACCGATTTTTTGGTGGTAATGTTGGCCAAGTGTATTCTTGAATTGCAATACTCCGCTAAAAAAATATCCCGACTCACCATGAGCTCTTCCGCCAAAGCTGGAATACCTTTTAAGCCCAATTCTGTACTCACTACCCCTTCGTTGATTTGTCCGCTATTGCTAATTTCTCTATCGTTCGGAAAGTTAATAATCAACCCATTAAAAGATTGCGTATACAACATTGCCCGGTTCAATAAACTGGATTGAGCAACACTTTTTTTGTTGTCCGTAAAAGCAATCGCACCAGCAGCATGCATGTCATACATTTCAGCAATCTCTTTCCCCTCACACTGGTAAGATAAACTGCCTGCAGGAAGTGCCTCCACAATGTTTTCTTTTGTTTTATTAAGGATGTATTCAACACCACTTTTGGTGCTAATAGCCGGTTCTGTATCGGGCATTACCATAACTCCCGTAAAACCACCTTTAGCCGCCGCTTTCAATCCAGAATTAAGGTCCTCTTTGTATTCATGACCAGGATCACAGAAGTTGGCCCGCATGTCAAACCAACCAGCAGAAACATGCAAGTCCTTCAAGTCGATTTCTTCCACATTGTTCGGATTCTTTAAGTCACATCCAATCTTAGCAATAAACCCTTTTTCAATAAGGAGGTCAACAATTTGTCCGTTAAACTCAGAGTGGCTGTCAACTATTTTTGCAGATTTAATTAAAGCGTTCATTTAAAAATTTTTAGTAAAACAATTTCAACTCCTAAAAAAAATAAAGCTAAAATAATGCAATATTTCCAATATTTTTTTCCAATGTTTAAAGCACTCATTGCCGATTGAATGGTGCCGTTGGCAACATCAATAAGTTGAGCATGGATTCCGCTTAACTCAATGGCCGAAGCAATTGCTGAAGGAGTTAAAGAATTGAGTTCAGACTCTGAGCGATTGTAATTGTAAGCCAAGCCAACTTTAGAAGTTGCGTTTTCTAAAAAGTAGTTGTTGGCCGTTTCAATTCCTGAGTTTACAAAAATGGTCGTCTTGTTGTTGGTGTTTTTTACTTTCGGTATTAGATCCATTGTCTTGTTTTTGATGTGATAAACAGGATCTTTCGCAGGCGTTCTATTCACCTCAATGCTAGAGTTGCTCCCTATGGTATGGAAAAGCGGATAGGTCGCTTGACTAAAGAGAGCAATGTTGTAGAGGGTAGGAACAAACAAAGCATGGTTGGTTAAATTACTACTGGCCTTCGTTAAACTGACAGTGCTCAAGTAAACAGTACCTTTACCCACTTGATATTCCGTTAAAAACGGAGCTCCGTTTTTTAAGCTTAACAACTTGTTTTGGTAAGCAGTAGTTCCCTTAGAAACTTTGTAATGTGCCGTAACCATTGGCATATTTAAATTCCCTTTCGGAATGCCGTCAAACACATTTTTATAAATAGGATGCGTTAAGTTAATGGTTCCCACTTTGGCGGGAAGGGTATCGATAGCCGTGTAATAATTCACATTTAATAAACTTAAAAATTCTCGGTAACTCTCTGTGTCAATTTCATCTGCAGGAAACACCAATAAACTTCCCCCCTGATTAACAAAGGATTGAATGGAGGTAGCCAAACCAGAAGTTACTGTTTTGAGGTGATGAAGCACCAGTAAATTACTCGTCTTAATTTTAGAGTAGTCCAATTGATTGGGCATAAAATTGGAGTAGTTAAAAATGCTATCCGTATGGTAAATAGAGTGCAAAGCAGGCTCATCGTTTCCAATGCCTAAAATGTTAATGTTTTCAGAAATGGTATAGGTAAAATAAAAAGCATCATCCATTGTAATGGGTTGGTCCCTTAGCATTACTTTTCCTTGTTGAACGCCAGTGGTTTTGTTGCTGTAGTTTAAGGTAACAAGCTTAAAATCATTCGCTTTTACAGAAAAATTTGCAGGCACAATGTTTTGATTGTTGAGGAACAATTGAACAGGAATGTTCTCTAAATTGTTGTCAGAATTGTTTTGAATGCGAATGTTTAAGACTTCATTCTGATGGATTAAATGCGTAGGAGCATCAAACCAGCAACTGTCAATGTAAAGATTGTTCACCGCTGCCCCTTGAATAGGAATGAGGTAGCTGCTGATGATAGAGTCCGACTGAAAATTTTCAAAATCTGTAGTAGATGCTTGAAAATCAGAAAAAATGTAAAAGGATTTGTTCTTGATTTCTGAAGAATTGATCGCCTCTCTGTTTCGAGAATAAATTTTAGACAATTGCCTGCTACTCGTTGAAATGGTTACCGCTTCAATTTTATCAATGACCTCTTCGTTGCTTAATGTATGTTGACTTCCCGTCTTAAAGTTATTGGTTGATAAGATAAATTTGTCCGTTGGGCGATAAGAATGCACCAAATCAATGGCCTTCAATTTAGCCGTATTCAGTAAAGAACCATTTTCGCCTTTACTTTCCATACTAAAAGAATTGTCAATGTAAATCCCAACCAAATTACTTTGGTTAGAAATGTCATTTGCGGATGAAGGGATAAAAGGTTGCGCAAAAGCAAGGACTAAAAATATGATCGCTAAAATTCTACTCAGTAAAATTAGAAGGTGTTTCAGCTTAGATTTTGCTTGAGTTTCCTGTTGCACTTCCTTCAGAAATTCAACATTAGAAAAGTAAATTTTCTTGAATTTTCTGAAATTAAATAAATGAATAAGGATAGGGATCGCTATTGCGAAAAGTGCGTAGAGGAATTCTGGAGATGCAAACTTCATTAAAGCCCAAATTTAGACAAAAAATTCACATTCCGAAGCATCAAGCAATCTGATTTTTTGAGTGCAGCAGAGTTCGTCCTTTTAGAGATGAGTTGAGCACTAATTTTCGATGAAAGGTTTCATCGTTTGGTCAATTTCTTTTCGCCTTTCCATTAAGTTGATGGCGTATTTTTCTAAGGTCTTATCTGCTGCTGTTTGGGGTATCCATTTGGGAACTTCAACAGCATTATTGTCGTGATCAACAGCAACAAAAACAATAATACAATGGGTGGTTTTAGTTCTAGTTGCTGCTTTAATCTTTTTGGCATACACATCAACAGCAATGTGCATACTTGTTTTTCCAGTATAAATGACTTTGGCCTCTAATTCAACCAATTCTCCAATTTTTATGGGCGCAAGAAACCGAATTCCACCAACGTAAACCGTAATCGAATATTCACCACTCCAAGCGCAGGCACATGCATATGCCACTTGGTCTATCCATTTCATGGCGGCTCCACCGTGCACTTTTCCGCCAAAATTAACATCAACGGGTTCTGCAAGAAAACTGAATTTTATTTGTCGTTGAGGCATCTTCTGGAGTCTAGTAAGTTGAAGATTAAAAGTACGAAAATAATAATGCCTAATTTGCAGTAGATAATTTATGAAAAATAAGTTGACAATAGTAGCCCTCATTTTAGTTGGAGCCTTTCAAAGTGCTGCTCAATCTTTTGATGTTCGAAGAATCTTTAATTCAGGAGCTACTTTTGGTATTGAATATTTAATGCCTTCTGAAATTAAAGATTCTACCAATTTTCAGTTGACAAAATATAAGCTTCAATTGGTAAAGGTGTTAAGAACCAAAGAAGTCGACTTAGAAAATTTTGATAGAGAACGGCAGGATGCGAAGGCCAATCAGCTCTTTTTGAGTTCGAAATTTAGTATTACTCAGCCCAGTATCTCTGAGAATAATTTTTTTAAAAAGCAGTTTAAAGCGGAGGTGGAATTGATTTACATTACAGCAAGTAAGTGTAAGGGAGTTTGGTTTCATGCAGTAAATGTGAATGCAGAAGAAAATAAGGCCACTTTTCCGAAGTATTTTTCTCCTAATTTTAGAGCCAATTCAATTTATGTACATGTTAAAAATTTAAAATTTGTTCCTTTCGTAGGCCCTGGAATCTCTGTCCTTCAAGGACAATTTTACTTTTTACCAATTGTTGGTTTTTGGACAAAATTAACGAAGAAATTTACAGCAGAATTGATCGCTCCCGTTCACGCAAAAATAAAATACAATTACAAAGAAAAAGCGGAGTTGGAATTGGCTTGTTCCTACAGTAGAATGCACACTGTTTATAGAGAAGGCTCTTATTGGGAGATGAATAATGGCTTAAATTTGAAACAACTAAAAGTTCATCTTGGCGCAAGCGCAATGTTCAATAAACACTTCAAAGTAAAAACAGAATTGGGCATTGCTTTTTTACAAGAATTAAATGCGATTGCTGATGCTCGTTCACAAAAAATGGCTTCCATGCCTTTTCTCAACTTTTCACTCAATTATAACTTTGCGAACTCTATCTTGTACAAGTTTTTTAATGAAGAGAAATTAAAAAAGATAAAATGAGTTGAGGTATCGTCTAAGAAACATAAAGTGGGGAGGAATAGTTCTGATTTGCTGTATTGGAGAGATCTCAGCAGTTGTCGCTCAATCCTTAACCGTTGATTTTCTTTTTAATCCAGGATTAAATATCGGTGCGGAGTATTTAGCGCCTTCAACAATAAAGGATTCGATAACTTTTCAATTGTCAAAATTCAACATGAGGTATAGCCAACCCTTAAGAACCAAAGTGGGGGTAGATTTTAAAAAGCTAGATTTCAAAAAGATGGATGCAAAGGCCAATCAACTCTTTTTAGAATATCAGTTCAATGCCATTCAGCCACAGGGAACCCAGCCAAACAACTTTAAAACAATAGTTAAAGGAAGCATCGGATTAATGGCCATATCCGCGAGTCTAAGAAAAGGAATTTGGATGTATTCGGGGGCGCTCTATTTTTCAGAAAATAACACTTCGTTTACCCAAAATTTTACCCCTAACTTTAAAGGGTATCTCGCGAATGTTAAAACTAAAAATTTTAAAACCTTTTATTTTTATGGTGGAGGATTGTTAATTCATCAAGGCCAATTGCTTCCTTTTCCGCTGTTGGGCGTAAAAACAAAATTGGCTAAAAAGTTAAGGGTTGAAGTGGTTCTGCCCATCACTATAAAATTGAATTATCGCGTGAATAAAAAATTGAGTTTTGATGCTGTTGCCAATTATAGTGGCATCAACACTGTTTCTAGAGCAGGTTCAGCCTTTAAAGGAACAAACCAATCCTTAAATTTAGCACAAGTAAAAACTTATGTTGCTGCAAATGGAAAAATGAACACGCATTATCGCGTCAGATTGGAATTAGGAATTTCTAGTTTTACTCAACTTCAGCTCTGGAGAAATAAAGAAACGCAAAGTTTAAGAAGCGCTCCATTCGTTGGAGTATCAATCCACTACAATTTTGGAAAATCTATTTTTGGAAACTTCATGAATAAAGATGCGTAAATTCGTTATCAATTCATCCCTACACTCCTTACTTTTTACTACTTTTAAAGCCATCAATTGATGGAGGCGAAAGAGAGGGAGCAAGCAAGGAAAGAGGAGTGACTAAGAAGAAGATTTTTACACATTCTATTTGCCATTTAACAAGATAATAAAGAACTATGAATAAAATATTGATTGCCAATAGAGGAGAGATTGCTTTACGTGTAATGCGAACAGCAAGAGAAATGGGGGTAAAAACAGTTGCTATTTTTTCTGAAGCAGACAGAAATGCCCCTTTTGTAAAATATGCAGACGAAGCAGTTTGTGTGGGACCACCCCCTTCTAGTGAGTCTTATTTACAAGTAGATAAAATCATACAAATTTGTAAAGAGTTAAACGTTGACGGTTTACATCCGGGATATGGGTTTTTATCTGAAAATGCCGATGCTACTCGGAAAATTACCCAAGCAGGAATTACTTTTATAGGACCCTCTCCGGAAGCGATGGAGTTAATGGGAGATAAATTGAAAGCAAAAGACACCGTAAAGAGCTACAATATCCCAATGGTTCCTGGAACAGATGAAGCCATTGAAGACATTCCTGCAGCCAAAGAAATTGCCAAAGAAATTGGATTTCCGATTTTAATTAAAGCAGCTGCCGGTGGGGGTGGTAAGGGAATGCGTGTGGTAGAAAATGCAGAAGAATTTGAAGAACAAATGGATAGAGCGGTGAGTGAAGCCGTAAATTCTTTTGGAAATGGAGCTGTTTTTATTGAAAAGTATGTAGGCTCTCCCCGTCATATCGAAATCCAAATTATTGCCGATACACACGGAAACATTGTTTATTTATTTGAAAGAGAATGTTCCATTCAAAGAAGACACCAAAAAGTAATTGAAGAAGCGCCTTCTATGGTTTTAACTCCTGAGCTTAGAGCAGCAATGGGGAAATGTGCAGTTGATGTGGCGCGTTCTTGTCACTATTATGGCGCAGGAACAGTAGAGTTTTTGTTAGAGAACGATAAAGACTTTTACTTCTTAGAAATGAATACCCGTTTGCAAGTGGAGCACCCCGTTACAGAAATGATTACTGGTCTTGACTTAGTAAAAGAACAAATTAACATTGCTAGAGGAGAAAAATTAAGCTTTACACAAGATGACGTTCAAATTAATGGACATTCTTTTGAAGTTAGAGTTTATGCAGAAGATCCAATGAATAACTTCTTGCCAGATATTGGTACCTTAAACACATACGTCCGTCCAGAAGGAATGGGAGTTAGAGTAGATGATGGATTTGAAGAAGGAATGACCATTCCAATTTATTATGATCCGATGATTTCTAAATTAATTACCCACGGAAAAGACAGAGAAGAAGCCAGGCTAAGAATGATTAGAGCCATTGATGATTATCAAATTAGCGGATTAGAAACCACGATGTCGTTTTGTAAATTTGTGATGCAACACGATAATTTTATTAATGGAAAATTTGATACGCACTTCGTTACCAAACACTTTAGTCCCGAAAAACTACAAAATTCAGATCCTGAAGGAGAAAAAATAGCGGCACTTTTTGCAGCAAGATTATATGAGCAAGGCGCAACCAATAAAAAAACTGCAGCTCCAGAAAACACCATCTCTAAATGGAAAATAAATAGAATGTAAGGGGGTAAGGAATCAGTCGCAAGGAACAAGGAACTAGGAACAAGGAACTAGGAATAAGGAATAAGGAATAAGGAGTCCGTAAATAGTAAAATGGCAATTCAGAAATTTGAAGATATTATTGTTTGGCAAAAAGGTCAAGATCTTGCTGTTGAGATTTATGCACTTTTTAGAGATTCAAGAGATTTTGGTTTTAGAGACCAAATTTGTAGGGCTACGGTTTCGATTTCGAATAACATCGCTGAAGGATTTGATAGAAGTAGTAATGCCGATTTTAAAAGATTCTTGTAGATTGCTTCTGCTTCTTGTAGTGAGGTTAAATCGATGCTGTATTTAGCGGAACGATTAAATTATTTAAATAAAGAGAAAGCAATAGCGTTAAGATTACAATGTGTTGAAATTTCAAAAATATTATCAGGATTAATGAAATCGTTAAATTAAAAAACTGAAAACTAATAAATGATGACTAATTACTTATCCCTAACAACTAACTACTTATCCCTGACTACTAATTACTTACCCCTAATTACTTAATACGAATAACATATGAATAACATCAATTTTAAAATAGAAAGCGGAGTAGGAATGATTACGCTGAATAGACCCGATAAGTTTAACAGTTTTGTGCGGCAAATGGCTTTTGATTTACAAGCACGGTTAGACGAGTGTGCTGCTAATCCAGAAGTTAGAGCCATCTATCTAACAGGAATTGGAAAAGCATTTTGTGCAGGACAAGATTTAGCCGAAGCGATTGATCCAGCACAAACCCAATTGGATAAAATTGTAGAAGAACATTACAACCCCATTATTGAAAGACTGAGAAATATCGAGAAGCCAATTGTTTGTGGAGTGAATGGCGTAGCTGCAGGAGCAGGTGCAAATTTAGCATTGGCCTGTGACATAACCATTGCAGGACATTCAGTTGCATTTATTCAAGCATTTAGCAAAATAGGATTGGTGCCCGATAGTGGTGGAACTTATTATCTACCCCGTTTAATTGGAATGCAAAAAGCGACTGCACTCATGTTTTTAGGAGATAAAGTAACGGCTGAAGAAGCCGTTCAAATGGGAATGATTTACAAAGCTGTTGCAGATGAAGAATTACAAGAAGTAGCCCTGGGCGTTGCTCAAAAGTTGGCTAAAATGCCCACCAAAGGAATTGGTTTAACCAAGCGGTTACTCAACGAATCATTAAATAATGATTTAACATCCCAATTGGCAAGAGAAAACGAAATGCAAACACAAGCGGGTCAAACCCACGATTATCAAGAAGGAGTAAATGCCTTTCTCGAAAAAAGAAAACCAGTATTTAAAGGAGAATGAAAGAATTGAATATTGATAATTGAAGAATGATTATTAATGTTTTCTATACAACGTAATTGTGAGAGAAGTGCAACGGAACGAAGCAATCTTAATGAAAGAAATAAAACACATATCAGTATTAATGATTCTTATAGGATTGGTTTCTATAAATGGATTCTCTCAAGGAAGAGTGGATGGCTTTTTTAAAGGAAAAGGAAATCTTGATTTTGTTTTGGGAGGAGGTTATGAATCCAATACAAATTATTTTGCAGGAAGAGATAAAGTGGTCTTGCAAAGAAATGTTACCCTTTATAATTCTTTTTTAGCCTATGGAATTACAGATCAGCTAGATATTAACATGTCTTTACCTTATGTGGATGTAAATGACGTAGAGAAAGATTTTCAGGATTATTCCGTTTTTTTAAAATATAAGGTTGTGGATAAAAATGGTTGGACAATCAGTTTGGTGAGTGGGTTTTCTTCTAATGTAATAGATTACCAAACAGAAGGAGGAAACGCAATTGGTCAACAAGCCAAAACAGTTGATGGAAGATTGGTCGTGCATTATTTTGCTTCAAACGGGATGTTCTTTACAACACAAGGAGGTTATTCCTATAGAAATAACCCCGTACCCCATTCTGTACCTTTGACCTTAAAAGTAGGGTTGGCAAAATCAAAATATTACTTTGATGTCTGGTATGATTTTCAACATGGAATTGATGGGTTTGATTATAGAGGAGATCCAAGACCTCCAACTTTTAGAGCATTGGGTGTTAGTTATCATAAAATAGGAGGGACATTTTACAAACCTCTTTTTAAACATTTAGGAGCCTATGTCGGAACATCTTATGTGTTAACAGGAAGAAATGTATCACAAGGAATTGGAGTAAATGCAGGGATAGTATTAAAATATTTTAAGAAGAAAGGAAATGAATAAACAAACAATAGTAGGCGTTTTAGGCGCAGGATCAATGGGTTCTGGAATTGCACAAATTGCAGCAACTCAAGAACATCAAGTAGTGCTAGTCGATTTAAATGAGGAGGCATTAGCTAAAGCCGAAGCCAGTTTAATAAAGATCTTGGCTCGATTAGTTGAAAAAGAAAAAATAGAGGAAACTACCGCTTCTGACATCATTGGTAGAATTAATTTTTCGGCTAACATTAATGACTTTAGGGAATGCGGTATTGTTATAGAAGCCATTGTTGAAAAATTAGAGGTGAAACAACAAGTGTTTGCCAAATTAGAAGAAATAGTAAATGACACTTGTATTTTAGCAAGTAACACCTCCTCACTGTCCATCGCTTCAATAGCATCGGCTTGCAAGAAATCGGATAGAGTAATTGGAATTCACTTCTTTAACCCAGCACCCTTAATGCCATTGGTAGAGATTATTCCGGCGGTACAAACGGCTGAAGAAACCAAGGATTCAGCAAGAGCCTTAATCGATTCTTGGAAAAAAGTAACGGTATTGACTAAAGATACCCCTGGATTTATTGTCAATAGAGTGGCTCGTCCATTCTATGGAGAAGCCTTAAAAATATATGAAGAAGGAATTGCTGATTTTGCAACCATCGATTGGGCAATGACAGCGTTAGGAGGATTCCGAATGGGGCCATTTACCTTGATGGATTACATTGGAAATGATGTGAACTATACCGTAACAGAAACAGTGTTTAACGCATTCTATAACGACCCTCGATATCGGCCCTCTTTTACCCAAAAAAGACACGCTGAAGCAGGTTGGTACGGAAGAAAATCTGGAAGAGGATTTTTTGATTATGCTGAAGGAATAGAAAAACCAGAGCCAAATAAAGACGAAGAATTAGGTGCTGAAATTGTCAACAGAATCGTAATCATGTTAATCAATGAAGCTGCAGACGCCTTGTTTTTGAACATCGCCACCAAAGAAGACATTGATTTAGCAATGACTAAAGGAGTTAATTATCCTTGTGGTTTATTAGAATGGGCGGATGAAATTGGCTTGGAAGAAGTGCTCTTAAGGTTAGAGTTTTTACATGCAGAATACGGAGATGATAGATACCGTCCAAGTGTTTTATTAAGAAGATTAGTCAGAGACAATAAAAAGTTCTATCAGGATTAAAGGTCATTCCGATTGGAGACCCGAAGGAACGAAATAGAGGAATATTTTAAGTGGAAATCACTAACGCGAAAGAGACTTTTGCTAAAGGTCGGTATCAAATTTTCATCACACTGAGCTATTTTATACTGATTCTGCCCAAGTAAAATGCTGTAGAAGTACTGTAGAAAGAGAGTTGAACTACTCTCGGAATTAATAATACAATTGAAAAAAAAATGAATAATCCAATTCAAATAGTCAATACCATGTTTCAAGGCGATGCCTTTAGTAAGTGGTTGGGGATTGAAATTGTTGAGGTTGGTGAAGGGGGTTGTGTGTTGAAAATGACCATTAGAGAAGAAATGACCAATGGGTTTAAAATTGCCCATGGAGGAATAACGTACAGTTTGGCAGACAGTGCTTTAGCATTTGCGGCAAACTCCCATGGTAGAAAAAGTGTTTCAGTAGAAACTTCCATCTCCCATACTCAACAATGTTTGGTCGGAGATGTAATTACGGCCAAAGCAATAGAAAAATCGATCAGTAATAAAATTGCCATTTATGAGATCACCATTGCCAATCAAAAAGAAGAAACCGTAGCCTTATTTAAAGGTACCGTTTACCGAACAAGTAAAACTTGGGAGGTGTAGCCCGTTTGTTGTATAAAAAAGTTAATGAAAATTAGCTTGTTTTAGTGTTGGTTATAGCTGTTCCGGTATGCTTTATTTTGTTAATAAATCTGAAGGTACTTGTTTATTCTGTTCAATTTTTTGTTCGACAGTGTTGTTATCAACAGCTGTATTAATGTTGAAGCAGCTATAGACACTGCATGAATTTGAAGCCAAAAGTATCAAATTCATGCAATGTAATAGTTTGAGGAAAATTTAACCTGCATTATGCATTAGGATTATAAAATTTGTCAAAAGTGTAGTATTTATTAGCTTTAGGTACACCTTTTAAAATTCACCAAAATGGTTAATCTTCCGATAGCATATTCCCAAAAGCAAGTGACTCCATTTGGGGGGAT
>JAWUVT010000104.1:0-27157 GCA_034112225.1 Flavobacteriales bacterium
CATTCCAGCTTTCCATGCCCATGAAAAAGTAAATGGTAAACCTGGTAAAGGAGAGTACGTTTTATACCACGGAAACTTAAGCGTGGTTGAAAATAGAAATGCCACACAATTTATTATTGAAAAACTTTTTAAAGACCTCAAAATTCCATTAAAAATTGCAGGCCTCAATCCTTCAAAAGAAATTGTCCGCTTGATAGGTGACTATCCAACCGTTGAACTCATTCAAAACCCGACTGACAAGGAAATGAATGAATTAATTCGAAATGCTCAAATTAACCTCTTGTATACCGAACAAGCTACTGGATTAAAATTAAAATTGCTAAACGTTTTGTATAAGGGGAGACATTGTATTGTTAATCCAAAAATGGTTGAAGGAACTTCTTTAGGTAAACTCTGCTTAATGGGCAAAAATAGTGTTGAATTAAAGCAATTGATCCTCGCTACTTATAATCGAGCCTTTCACAAGGATGAAATTGAAGTTCGAGAGCTATTACTTTCACGTGAATACGCGAACGAAATTAGTTTTCAGAAAATTATTGAAGCCGTTCACAACCAATGAAAGCAGTTGAACTGATTATCTTCATTGGAAAAGATGCTCAGGATTATTATTTAGAAAATAATTGCACAAAAAAAACCTAACAGAAACCGTTAGAAATGGTAAAGAATACCATCCAAAACATTTTGCACGTCCTCCTCTTTCTTCAAAAAAAAATAGTTGGAAATCCAAAAATAAATGGTTTGAAAAAGAGGTATTGCCTGGGTTGAAAAATGTTGTAGAAAGATGATTATGATTCAACTTCCTATACTTTTGGTAGCTAAAAATGATACGTTCCTGTTCTTAGTTTTTCTCCAGTTAAAGAGCATTTGATAACCACATTAGGTTTGCCATAAGCTCTAAAAAAAAATAATTTTCACCATTCTTAATCCTCTCAATATCTCCTTGTTTTGCTGGTATTAGAAGTTCTGACTTCTTAAAAAAAACTCCTCTACCTCCATCTTTATGTATGAAAAAATTCTTTTTTTATCCCTATCAATGGAATCATAATCAATAGAAAACGCTACCTCTTCCTTTTCATATCTTAAAGCTAAACATTGCATCTTGACTGTTTTTACCCCTATAAAACAAGAGTAATCTTTTAGTCACATCGTACTCATTTCCTTGCCCATCAGCCAAAATGGAAATCCAACAGCAATTCGTAGTCACATGTACTTTATAATTCTTTTAACTTTTCGCTAGCCTTAACGCTATAAAACCCATTTTGTTTAACCATCTTTTTCAGCAACTTTTTTGCTGCTGGAATATTTTCCATGTTGAACAATGTTAATGCCTTATACCAATTTGTTTCTTCATTAAATTCAGTGTTATTGTTTTTTAAGACTAAATTGAATTTCTTTAGTGCTGATGCATATTGATCTAAATGAAACCAACATAAACCCGCATAAAACTGAGCATTAACTTCTTCATGATGTTTTGCTGAAATATTATCAAACTCTTGCAACGCATCTCTGTATTGTTTGTTTTTAAACAATCTCATGGCTTTGCCTAGTGCATCTTGGTAAGTAATTTCAACAGTTGAAGCTTTTGTTTCTTTACTTGCTAAATTCTTATCTGCTTTACTTTCAAACCCAGCTGAAACAGATTCTGACACATAAGAGACACTCATTCTCCTCTCGTATTGCTCTTGATATGCCTCTCGATAATCTACTACTTTGTAGCCTTGAATTACAAGTAAATGATCTTTCTTTTCGTCTTTATCTTTAGACGCTAAATTTGAGGCGATAGCCATTAATGGGATTTCCGCAACACGACCACCCCCTTCACTTATTCTTGCCCCCGAATTGGTATTATTTACCTGTTTTTTATTTTTTTCTAGAGCTTCAAGAGCTATAGAACGACTAGAAATTAAAGCCATATTGCTTTCTTCTAAAGGAGCATCTTCTACTAAACCATCAACAGTAAATTCCTCTTCTTCCTCTTCTTCCTCAAATTCCTCAAATTCCTCAATTGCTTCATCTTGAACCTCTCTATTCATTTCAGTAGTTTCTATTCCGACTGATGGAGGGGATGCTTCAATGAAATTAGGAGGAGTCTCCACCTCTAATTCTTTAGCAAGCTCTTCAGTGGATTTCTTGTTCAATGCACGATCAACAGCCTTAACTGCTGAGTTTTTTTCAGGAATAGGTACTGGATCCGAAACGGCGTTGAATTCATTGATTTGGTTTTTATTCACCGCTAAATTAGGGGCTGTATCGATCACCTGATGAAAAGAATTAACGACGAAATAAGTGCCAACAAAAAGGATTAAAACAGAGGCCGCTACCATTCCGTTTCTTAAAACCTGAGTTTTCGTAATTCGACCACCGGCTTTCTTATCAATAGCATTATCAATAGCAAAAAGTAGAGATGAGTTTTGAGTATACTTTAGACCCGCGAAAGCATCAGAACACAACTCACAGTCGAGCAAGTGTTTCTCTACAGCATACAACTCTTTTTTAGTAAGTTGTTTGTTGATAGATTTCAACATCGTCTCTTTTGAAATGCAAGCTGTGTTCGAAAATATATGATTGTGCAATTCTTTCATTGTAATTTTATTTATCCAACATTATGTTCGCCAAATTTCGTTTACCATTTTGTATATAACTTTTTACTTTTTTTAGTTCATAGCCTGTTACTTGGGCAACTTCATTGTAACATTTTTCTTGTAAAAAAAAGAGATCGACACAAATCCGCTGCTCTTCTTTTAAGCTCAACATCGCTGTTTCCAACTTGGTTAATGCGATTTCTTTTTCTTCTTTTTCATGAATAGAGAATGGCGCAGCAAAAGTTTCTTCGTGCTGATAAGTTGCATGGTATTCGTTGACTCTTCTTAATTTTGTTTGTTGCTTTCGTAAAAACATCAAACAATGATTTCGAGTAACACTGTGTATCCAAGACTTGAAATTAGCAATGTCATGCTTTTTTAAATCAGCTAACAGCTTTTCGAAAATCTGAAGCACAGCATCTTTACTTTCTTCTTCATTCTTTAAATAGTTAAGACTAACTCCATAAACCAAATGAGAATATCTTTTATAGAGCTCTCCCACTAACGAGTTATCACCAGATTTTTTATATCTGGCAATCAACTCATTATCAGTCAATACTGTTCTATTTTTTGAATTAAATAATCGCATTTATTTTTCTTATCCTATTTAAATTGTTGAACTAAATCGAAATAACTTGTAGTTTCCACAACGATTACACCTCCCGTTAAATCTCCATAAATAGCAGGGACACCGCCGGTATAAATCTTAACACTCCCAACAGCTATTCCTGGAATTCCAATTTCTCCCGTTATTGATTTCATACCATCCGTAATAAATTGTGTAGAACTCGGCCTGCTACCTCTTATGTAAACATCTCTACCGTTTGGCGCCAATGTTACCCCTGCGGACATCGATGTAATTGCTTTTATCGGATTATTTTTATGTACACTACGCTTAAATTCTATCGGAATTATATGTTGAACTCCTGGCTCTGAAATGTCTAACAAAGGAATTATATGAGTTACAATTTTGAATTCAGGAAGCTCTTCTGAAGTCGAAATCATATCTGAATTTACATAAGCAATATTTCCAGCTGTTACTAACACCTCTTTCGTCTTGATCGGTGAATAACCCGCCATTTTAGTAATTACCGTATACACTCCAGGATTTAATGGTTTAATGGTATATTTTCCATCAAAATCAGTAGCGTCGCCAATCATACTTCCTCCATACTCAACATAAACAGACACATTCCAAATAGGCGCTCCTTTTTCATCTTTAATTATTCCTTTTATCTCTCCCAACTGAGCAAAAATAGGCGAACTGATAAAGAGGAGAATAGTAATTAGTAGTGTTTCTTTTTTCATAGTTTCTAAGTTTTAAATTAAGTATTAAATTATCAATTCAGTATGTGTTGATAAAGAATTCTCGTTTACTAGATGTAATCAGGTTCTAAATTCCATAAAAATTTCACAATTATTTTCAATTGATACTAATTATCAACCATTTATCCATTTCTAATATTCAGTCCTAACTTTTTTAATTACTTTCGGAAAACATTAATTCATAATCAAATTAAAATGAACAAATTCAATACAACGATTTTCGGAATTACTGCCGTAGCACTAACTGTTGCTTGTGGTGGGAATGAAGATGCCAATCCTCAAGAAGAGGTTAAAGATTTAATCCCTTCTTTTGATGTGAGTCAAATAGATTCAACAATTAATCCTTGTGAGGATTTTGAAAGATATGCCGTGGGAAACTGGCTAAAAGACAACCCTGTTCCTGAATCGGAGAGTCGTTGGGGAAGTTTTAACATTGTGCATGATGCGAATGAAATTAAGTTAAAATCAATTGTTGACAAAGCTGCTGGAACAAAAGCTGAAAAAGGGACACCTTTACAACAGGTGGGTGACTTTTACACTTCCGCTTTAGATTCAACCACCACTAACGAATTAGGAATTACTCCAATTCAGCCTTTATTAGACCAAATATCAGCAGTAACTAACATTCAAGAGCTTGTTGAGACAATGGCCGAAACTAGAAAAAGTGGTTCTGGATCTATCTTTTCTGGTTATGTTGGGATTGATGTGAAAAACAGTTCACAATACATTATGAATTTGTCTCAGGGTGGTTTAGGATTGCCTGACAAAACGTATTACACGCCTTCTGATGAAAGAGGTGAAACTATTTTTGCAGCCTACAAAAAACATATTGCTGCATTATTTGTTTTAGCAGGAAAAAATCAGGATGAAGCTACAGAAATTGCTAGGCAAGTCGTGGAAATTGAATCTAATTTAGCAGAAAACTCTATGGATAGAGTTAAAAGAAGAGATCCTGAATTAACGTACAACAAATTATCTGTACAAGAATTGCAGGAATTATGTCCCGCAATTAACTGGAGTTCTTATTTTGTTGCTGCAGAATTAAACGGAGTGGAGAATGTTGTCGTGAGTCAAGTGGACTACATTAAATCTTTAGATCAATCTTTAAATCAATTTCCTATAGAAAATTGGAAAAACTACATGCAATGGCATTTAATTAATGACATGGCGGGTAATTTAAGTGAAGACTTTGAAAAGCAAGTGTTTTCTTTTTACTCCACTACTTTAAGAGGAACCAAGGTGATGAAGCCAAGATGGAAAAGAGCTTTATCCAAAGCCAATAGAAATGTTGGTGAGCAAATTGGGAAATTATTTGTTGAGAAACATTTTCCTGAAGCTTCTAAACAAAAAGTACTAGATCTTATTGGAAACATTAACAAGGTATTTAAAGAGCGTGTTCAGCAATTGGATTGGATGGGAGAAGAAACCAAAGCAAAAGCAATGGATAAACTGAGTAAGTTTACTTACAAAATTGGCTACCCTGATAAATGGGAAGATTACAGTTCTGTAGACATCAACTCCAACACACTTGCTACCAATGTAATGAACATGACCTATTTTGAATACAAAAAGAATGTAAACAGACTTGGACAACCTATAGATAAGGATGAATGGGGAATGACTCCACAAACCATTAACGCTTATTACAATCCTGCAATGAACGAGATTGTTTTTCCTGCAGCTATATTACAACCTCCTTTCTTTAATGCTGACGCTGATGATGCCATCAACTATGGTGGTATTGGAGGGGTTATTGGACATGAATTTTCTCATGGATTTGATGATCAAGGGTGTAAATTTGATGGTGAAGGAAACCTGAACAACTGGTGGACTGAACAGGATTTAAAAAACTTTAGTGAAAGAACCGCTAAATTGGTCAATCAATTTGATGGCTACGAAGTTGTTGAAGGAAACCATGTGAATGGAAACTTAACTTTAGGGGAAAACATTGCTGATATTGCTGGAATTACACTTTCTTACTATGCTTTGGAAAAAGCCATGGAAGGAAAAGAAGATCCTATGATAGATGGGTTTGATTACAAACAACGTTTCTTTTTAAGTTGGGCACAAGTATGGCATTCGAACTCTAAAGATGCGGCTATAATTAACCAAGTAAAAACAGATCCTCATTCTCCAACACGTTACAGGACTAACGGACCATTAACTAATATGTTTGAGTTTAGTGCTGCTTTTGGATGTAAAGAAGGTGCTATGATTGCTCCAGACAGTTTAAAAGTTACGATTTGGTAGCAGGCAATGCCTTCGGATTATTATTACTTTAATAAAAAAACGATCCCGTACTTGTTACAGGATCGTTTTTTTTTAGTTGATTTCAATTCATTTTTTCTATCTCCCCCCTTAACTCTTCAAGAGTTAAGTTCGCTATTCTCATAACTCTTGGAGAGTGGATACCGAAACAAGCTCCATTTAGCGCTTAACATTCAAAGACGAACAATTGAAACAAAATTTTAACTTAGCAAAACAGAGAAATCTCAAAGAATAAGAACCGTCCAATATAGATATAAGATTAAAATCGCTATGCACCTCAAAGACGAATACAACAACTCCTTTATCCAAGAATTAGGGATTCAACTCCAATCACAATCTACTTCTTTTGATACTACTTCCTTTTTAAACGCTATTATCAATGAGGATTGGGAACAAAGAGAGCTCAAAGATCGAATGCGTTTTATTACGGAGAACATTCACCTCCACCTCAACTACTCCTACATTCAACAAATTGAAATTTTAAGTCAAATTGTTTTAGAATACGGAGGGTTAAAAGGAATGATCTTTCCAGACTTCATTCAAGTGTACGGCATCAACGACTTGGAAACTTCACTAAAAGCAATGGAGTTGTTTACCCAATACTCCACAGCAGAATTTGCTATTCGTCCGTTTATCGAGCAATATCCCGATCAAGTAATGTCTCAAATGCTTCTTTGGAGTACTCATAAAAATGAACACCTGAGAAGACTTTCCAGCGAAGGTAGTCGACCAAAACTACCTTGGGCTCCAGCACTTCACTCTTTTATTACCGATCCAACGCCCGCACTAGCCATTCTGGAAAATTTAAAAAATGATGGTTCGCTTTATGTCAAAAAAAGTGTTGCCAATCATTTGAATGATATCTCTAAAGATCATCCTGATATCGTTATCAAAATTGCTAAAAAATGGTTTGGAGAAACAACCAATACCAATTGGATTGTTAAACACGCGTTAAGAACTTTGCTTAAAAAAGGAGATAAAAAAGCTTTGGCAATCTTTGGCTTGGACAACGCGAAGGGCATTCAAATTAACGCATTATCGCTGTCAAAAAAAACGCTTCAAATTGGTGAATTTCTCCATTTTAATTTTGAGGTACTTAATAATTCTTCTAAGGCAAGAAACATTCGTTTAGAATATAAAGTTGCATTTGTAAAAGCAAATGGATCTACATCACCAAAAGTCTTTCAAATTTCCGAGTTCTCCTTAAAAGCCAATTCCAGTAAATGGTTTATCCGGAAACAATGGTTTAAAGAATTATCTACGAGGAAACACTACCCAGGTAAACATACAATAAGGATCGTGATTAATGGTGATGAGAAAAATGAAATTAGCTTAATGCTCAATAACTAATCGTTAATGGCATTCCAAATTAAATCTTTCAATTCAGTTAACCCGTGTTGAGCAACAGAAGAGAAAAAGATATGCGGAACTTCAGGTAAGCTTTTTGAAATTTCAGCTTTCAATTCGTCATCCAACATGTCCGATTTTGATATGGCTACAATTCTATCCTTATCTAATAATTCTGGATTGAATTGTTTCAGCTCATTTAAAAGGGTATTGAATTCTTTTTGAATGTCATCACTATCTGCAGGAACTAAAAATAATAAAACTGAATTTCGCTCTATGTGTCTTAAAAAACGAAGTCCTAAGCCTTTACCTTCATGTGCTCCTTCAATAATTCCAGGAATATCTGCCATTACAAATGACTGGTGATCTCTATAGGCTACGATTCCTAAATTAGGAACCAATGTTGTAAAAGGATAATTGGCTATTTCAGGTTTTGCTGCTGAAACGACTGAAAGCAATGTTGATTTCCCTGCATTTGGAAAACCGACCAATCCAACGTCTGCCAATACTTTTAATTCAAGAATTTTCCAAGCCTCTTCGTAATCTTCTCCTGGTTGAGCATACCTTGGTGCTTGATTGATTGAGTTCTTAAAATGGTTATTTCCTAAACCACCTCTTCCTCCTTTGACTAAGATTTGTTCTTCACCATCGTCAGTAATTTCGAAAAGAACTTCTCCAGTTTCAGCATCTTTGGCAACCGTTCCTAAAGGCACGTCAACATAAACATCTACTCCTTCAGCTCCTGTACTGGTACTTTTACTACCACTTTCTCCGTGTCCTGCTTTAACATGTCGCTTGTGCTTCAAGTGCAACAAGGTCCACATTTGAGCATTTCCTTTTGCAATGATATGACCACCACGGCCACCATCTCCACCATCAGGGCCACCTTTAGAGACATATTTTTCTCTTCTGAAATGTTTAGACCCGGCCCCTCCTTTTCCTGAACGACAGTTTATTTTTACGTAATCAATAAAGTTAGAACCTGCCATTATTTCTTTGAAAAAAGTAGTTTTATTTAGACCCCTTATGGTTATCTATCGTTTCACATAAACGTCCAAAAATCTCCTCAACAGAACCTATTCCATTAATCTTTTCAAACTTATTTTGTGCATTGTAAAAGTCAGCTACAACTGCTGTTTGTTCGTTATAAACTTTAATTCTGTTTGCGATAACGGCTTCATTTTCATCATCTGCTCTACCACTATCTTTTCCCCTAAGCAACAAGCGTTTAATCAACTCTTGCTCAGAAACATTTAATGCGATCATCACAGAAATTTCAGTTCCTTTTGAGTTCAAAAATACCTCTAAAGCTTCTGCTTGAAAAGTAGTTCTCGGAAATCCGTCAAAAATAAAACCTGCTGCTGTTGGATTTTTATCCACTTCAGATTCTAACATTTTAATGGTGACTTCATCCGGCACTAAATTGCCTTTATCAATGTAACTTTTCGCTAACGTTCCTAACTCCGTTTCTCCTTTAATATTTGCTCTAAAAATATCTCCAGTAGATAAGTGTACAATGTTGTACTTCGTTATTAACTTCTCTGCTTGTGTTCCTTTTCCTGCACCCGGAGGTCCAAACAATACTATGTTTAACATCTCAATTTTTATTCGTTTAAAACGTATATTGAACTTAAATTTCTTCCTAATCCATCATAATCTAATCCATATCCTAACACAAAATCGTTAGGAATTTCTTTACCTACATAATCTATTACATAAGATTTTTGGTAAGCTGCTGGTTTAAATAACAATGTCGCAATTTTAATACTTTTTGGGTTTTTATCGGATAAACTATCAAATAATTTCACCAACGTGTTTCCCGTGTCCACAATATCTTCAACCAAAATAACATCTCTTCCTGAAATGTCTTCGTTTAATCCTATTAATTCATTGACAATTCCTGTGGTGTTCGTTCCTTCATATGAAGCCAACTTCACAAAAGACACGGTACATTCTAGTTGAATTGCTTTTAACAAATCTCCAAAAAACATAAAAGAACCATTTAATACGCCCAAAAACAAGGGTTGACTTCCTTTATAATCGGCATTAATTGCCAAGGCAACCTGATCTACTGAAGCGCTAATTTCCTCTTCTGAGATGTAGGGTCTAAATGACTTGTCTTTAACTGTTATACTATCCATTTCACTGTTCCGAGGCAAATGTAATTAATTTAATGTTGAACAGCCTTATACTCATCAAATAACTCTAGACATCTTCAGATTTTAAAGTGGGAAAAATTAAATTCATTTTGAGACACTTTCGCTTTCTTTAAATTGAACCCCTAAAAAAGTTAATCTCTTTGTTCTGCATAGAAATCTAACCTCTATCACTCTTCAAAATACGAGCTGTAAAACGACGGGGGTGTTATTTGAATGATGATTTCTTTAAAGCCTTTGGCTTGTTTACGTATTTAATAGAAATTTCTAGGCCTCCATTACCACCTGTTACACTCGAGAGGGCTGAGGTGTTATAATCATAAGAAATTCCAATCATATAGTCTGCAAACTCTAAATATAGCTGAGGTATAATCGCATCTTTAACTCGATAATGTCCTCCAAAGTAGATCGCACCCTGTTTAAAAAAACCAGAATATTTAGTAACATCTTTTCCCAGCTTGATCTTCAGTAATATTCCGGCAGTAATTTCATTAAAGTTTTTTTGTTTCGCATAGAATATTGAAGGAACTAAGGCTAGTTTAGAATCAGACAGGTCAAAACTTCCTGCCACTTGTGTAACGATCTTCATTGGTAAAACATCTTCAGATTCACTAAATAAATTTTGCTTTGGTTGATTTAAATGATATCCAGCAATGCCAATATTAAAACTTGAAGTTTCTCCCCCGAAAAAAGAGGTTTTAGATTTTTTAAACTCATAATACACCCCAGTCCCAAGATCAAAATATTTTGAGGATCGTAAAGAGAGGTTTTCATTAGAATTAACTCCTGGACTAAAGCCAACACCATTAAATTGATTGCCCCAAGTTAAAGCCGAAAGATCTGCAGAAGATTGACCATAAGCAGCCTGAATCCCCAAAGATATTGTTTGATTCCTTGCAATTGCTAGAACTGCTGAGGGAGAGAATCCAATTTGCAAATTCCCAAAGCTAGACTTACCTGCAACATCTTTATAAAAATTTGCCCCTAAACCTAAATAACTTCCCTTTTTATTTTTTTTTGTAATTGGGGCGTCAAATGATGCGGCATAAGTCTTATACCCTCCTCCCAATTCACCCCATTGAGTTCTGTAATTAATGATTCCTCTAAAAGCTCCTTCAAAGACTCCTGTTGCTCCTGGATTAATTAATTGTGGAGTTTGAGAAAATTGTGAAAAATGGACGTCTTGAGCATTTATGCTTTCGAGATTTGAAATCATTAAAACAAGAATGATATAGTAAATTCTTTTCATTATCTAACTAAAGTAACATTCCCAGAAGAATCTAAAATAGAACCGTCAGTAAAAACTGCCTTTAACAGATAAACATAAACTCCAGTAGTCGCTTTTTCTCCTTTAAAATTCCCGTCCCAACCATCAGATACCGAAGAAGAGGAAAAAACCTTTTCACCCCATCGGTTATAGACATCAAATACTATTTTTTCTATTTGTCCTCCATAAACAAAAAGTAGGTCATTATTACCATCTCCGTTTGGAGAAAAAGCATCGGGCAATTGAGCAGTCTTTGGAGGAGGAATTACTTCCTCGATATAATATGCTGTTACAACATCATTTCCAGAGACTACAAAGCTCACACCTGAGTTAGCCAAAGAAGGGGTTAATGAATGAAAGTTGGTCCCCCAATGATCAAACAAATAAGTACTAATCGGTGTTTCAGTCAAAAACACAGAAGTACCTGCGAGATATGTTTTAATAACGCTTGTTGTGGTTGTCTCTTGAAACACAAAATTAGTGTCAATCTCAACTTCTCCCATAGCTATTGGACTAACTTTAAATTCAATATCGAAATATTCAATGAGGATGAAGTTTGCGACCAAACTATCAGTTTGATTAATAGTAACTGAAACATTTACATCTGCTGGAGACACCATAAAAGGGGTTCCGTTTGCAGCTGTCCAATTGACAAATACATATCCAGGTGCTGGAGTGGCAACTAAATTCAACACTGTATTTTCAATGTAATTATCATTATAACTGTCGGGAATAGAAACTCCATCTATAGAGATACTTCCGCCTCCAGGAACAGCAACATTAAACGCTACATAAAACATTTCAATGGCATCAAAATGGGCAATAATTGTATCTATTTGATCAACAGTAACGGTAACATTTGAGTCTGTAGCCAAAAGATTAAAAGGAGTGCTACTTGAAGACCAATTTACAAAAGTATACCCCGGAGCTGGAGTGGCAACTAAATTTAAAACACTTGCTTCAGGGTAAAAATTTGAGTAACTGTAAGTTGCAGGTGTAAATCCATTAATTGAGAGATCCCCACCTCCAACGGGGTCAACATCAAACGTTAAACTGACAGTGTCCTCAATAATAACAAAATGAGCAACTACACTATCTCCCTGTGTTATTTGTAAAGAATTGTTAGGGTTGGTCATTGAGGAGTCTAGGGTGTGATTAAAGACTTCCCAATGATCAAAAACATAGCCTGTGTTTTCTGTAGCGTTAATAAGTATATCTATATTGCCAAAATAATCCCCATTAAAGGAGTAATTAGAGGGGGTGATAGAGTTTATTTGAATATCACCAGCGCCTACAGGGAATACATTATATGCCATTGGGTAGGGGCCATCTACCCCATAACAATCTTCCAACCCTTGATTTATATTTATACAGCGTGCGTTTATAAAATCTCTCATATCTTGAACATTCTGATTCCATTCGGCCATTGTTCCACCCCACCTCGCAATTTGACCTGGCATTTCAGGGGCAATAATATTTACAAGACTGTCCAATACAGTAATCATGTTCGTACATTTAAATGTAGTATTCGACAAATCAATATAACGGGAAATGTAGTATTGTTCAAAAGCAGGATTGTCTAACAAAGCATTCAATATCGTTGTATGCCCCTGACCTCCAGGGTCAGGCAAATTATCTATATCACAAGGGTCTGCAGCTGATCCAGTATTCGGAATTCCAGTATAGTTGGTGTAATGATTAAATGTTGCGTCCATATCCCATAAGGTATAACGCCATTTTTTCTTGGTTCCATTAGTGTCTAAACCTCTCCACCAAGCGGTATTGTAATTTAACATATCATGACTTACGATATAAGAATTCAACACGAAATAATCAACCAAACTTTTCCATTTGTATTGACTTGTAACGTAGTCAAAATTCGCCTGAACTGCCATACTGTTGGTTTGAACATAATTGACTAAATTGTCCCAATCATTTTGAGCATTTGGAGCCCCATACTTCTCCCAAGTTCCTCCCCATGTTTTTAAAAACTGTATATTGTTCGGACTCCCTGACCACAATTCATCTTGACCATAATAGAAGTCTGTAAAGTCACTATCGTCAACCTTCTCTCTAATTTCATAGACCCCCCAGTACTCTCCATTTGCATAGAGAATACAAGACTGATGTGTTCTTTCATCTAAATAAAGGTCTCCATCTTGGGAAAGGGCGTTCACATAAGGATCCCTTAAGTGAATTCCTCCTAACTCCCCAGCATAATTGGCATCAGCACTTCCTTCAAAAGGGTAATTATCACTTGCTCCCGCTTTTAAAATGATTCGCTGAAATCTATCTCTTGATTTATTTGCAAACAACTGCTCTTTTAGTGAATGATTATAACCATGCTGGTCTCTCATAATAAAATCAACACCTCTTTGATCATAAGCCCAAGAATCATTTCCATGTTTATTAAAATCTCCTTGACCTTCTGTCGTCATAACACCTGCGGTATTAAAATATTCTATCGCGCCAATGGGCTCAAGTTGAGTCCCATTTAAAAGGGTTTCAATATCATCTCCGCTGATTGAAATTACTGGAACAGTATGGGTTGAATTAATAAAATATGTATTTGTTTCTATAAAACTTTCAGGCACTCCTGCAGTAGCGCTAAAGCAACGCGCTCTTAAAACAGTTGTTGTAGCAACATTTATTGCATCAGAGTATGCTAAAGATCCAGCAGTCGGTTCTGAGCCATCGGTGGTATATCTAATGGTCACATTTGCATCAGGAGTAGCCATGACAACTAACTGTGTGCCAGAATAGAACCCTGCATCAACACTCAAATTAGGAGTGGTGGCATATTCCGAAATTGCACCAAAATTTGAAGCATTTGGTGTTGGCGTAGAAAAAATATTCCATGTTCCTGCACCATCAGTAGTTCTTCCTCTTGAATGGTTATTTTGGGTGCTAAGAATAGTTAAACTATCAACTACAACACCGACATTCGTTAAAATAATTTTTTCGTTTTTAGTTTGAGTTAACTTGAAATTCGTGTGAATTTCACCGCCATTAATTGTTTCTCTAGCGCTGCAAAAAATCATCAAATAACCATTTGCCGGAACCGAAATACTACTTGGAATTTGAAATTTTGTAATATTCCCAAACTTATCACTTAAATGATAGCCATTTAAATCTACAGCAACTCCAGTTGTATTGTATAATTCAATCCAATCTTCATTCTCACCATATGAATCTAAAACTGTAGTTGAATTCGCGCAAGAATATTCATTAATAACGACTTGAGAAAATAAATTGAAAGGAAATACTACTATACATAAAAGAACTAATGGTTTATATAATCGAATCATAATTTCAAAATAAACACCTAATTTAAAAAATAAAAAGAAATAATAGCGTCATAATCGAATTATAATTTCGAATAAATACCTGATTTAAAAATTAAAAAGATCTAATGGCACTATGGTTAAATTATAATTTCGAATAAATACCTAATGTAAAAATTAGGTTGAATAGAAAATTTTAGACTAAGATCTTCTTTAAACCTTATTGTAATTAGCGTTGAATCAAATAAAAGGTTATGAATAAAAAAAAGTGTATAAACTATCATCGCATAACTCTAAAAAAAATGGTTTTGTTCATGGAAAACAACGCTATCAATGTTATAGTCACCAACTTTTAGGTGGAGAGAAATTAGATCCATTACAAAGAATCCTAATATCAGCCTCTATTGAACTAAAAGAGCTTGTAGCAATGCAATTGATGGACATTTTACTAATTTAAAGAACAAACTTAGGACTCCTAGTGGATTATCTAGGACTAGAAAAGTAAAGTTTATTGATGCTTTTTGGGCGGTGTAATCTAAATTATTTTATAGACTATTTTTTCTCCACTTGAAAACATTTAAACTAAAGCAGCCTAAAACTTGTCTATTCAACCACAAATTACGAGGCTATTGGAAGCTCTAGAAGCACCTAAAAGTTGGAGTATTGCTTTCCTAATATTGAAAAAAAACTACTTCCTTCGTTCTAATATATAATGTGTAAGTAATAAAGATTCCCCTTTTATCGAATAACTATCAACAAGTAACCACCCATTTTGTTTTAACTCATTTAAAACTTTAACAACAGCATTCATGCCTTTAAAACCTTTTGAAAGAACTTCATCTCCATCATTATTTCCTGTGTAAATTGCTATTCGAGCTAAACTTGACTTCCCTCCTTCCATCGTTCTAAATTCATCTTCGTTATTGAGACGTAATTCAAAAACAATATAATCTCCTTTCTTCGTTACTTCTTTTAATTGAGCAGATACACTTACTTGATCTTGAGCACTTGCATTAAATGCCAACGAGATTAAAAAAAATAGAGAAACTAATCCTTTCATAATTTAAATTTTCAACAAAAATAAGCCAATCATTGTCTATTTAATAGGAAAATAGATAATGGTTTCCCAATTTGCTGGGTTAGGTTCTGAGCTTGGATCTGTAACATAAGATTCCCACGGAGGGCCAGTAACCACTACTTCATTTTTTCGCATGTACTCGTTAATTCCAAAATAGGTTTCTGGCAATCGTTCATAAGCTCCATGATGGGTAGCAAAGACAACATTTGTTTTGGCAATTTTATTTAATTTAATTCTTGAATTACCCATTATCGTACTATCGTTAACGGGCAACCCAACTTCTATATCAATTTTATCCTTGGACCAAAAATGATAAATAACCATCAACGGAGCATTCGATTCAAGCTCAAACTCGTTCATGTACTGCCTAATTGCTGTGAAACTTTTTCCATGAACATTGTTCATCTCCATTTGTTGAACGGTATCTCTAATGGATAAAAACCACAAATTACTGTCTAACGATTTTTCTTTTACTTCAACTCTATGAATCTTTGGTAATTCTTCACTAAAAGCTTTAAGTCGATTCAATCCTAACTCAAAGTCTGGAGTAATTTGACCTTCCATAAACAATCCCAAAAATTTACGAAAAGGGTTAAACCCAAAATCTGCCGTTAAACTCCAAGTTACTTCAACACCTGAAGCTACTTCTTCAAACCTCCACACTGCAACAACATCTCCTCTCCCAAAATCCAGCGTACTGGTAATGCTATCATTCTTAACTGCTGCTGTTATTTCTATTTCCCCAGCACCAACACCTTCCACTTCACTTTTCCAACGAAAACTAGCCCCTTCACCAGACAATGGTCCTGAAAAGTTTTGCTTAAGGCCATATACGGAAGGATCTTTTACTGTCCAAGGAGACCAGTTTTTCCAGTTGCTCAGCTCATTCACTTGCTTAAAAACTTGTTCTTGATCTGCATTAACAATTATTTTTCTTTCTAAAAAAAAAGAGGAAGGCAAAAATAAGGAGATGATGATCGTAATCATCAAAAAAAATAGAACGATAAGCGACAGTCTCTTTAATAAACTCATTTTAATTTCTAATTTTAATTGGTGTGATAAAAGTAAAATATTAAACCTCAACTGCAAATTAAAATCATCGGAATTCATCTCCAGAAAACATTCAAAAGTAATAGTTTGTCTAAAAATTATTATCTTGAGCCCTCTTAAAAGATGAAATGAAAATAATTAGAGACAAAATATCATTTCTTATCTTACTTTTTGTGAGCATTCCATGTCTATCGTTTGCCAATTTCACGCCTCAAGTAAAGACGCTGAAAGATACTGTTAGCGCCTTAGTAATATCACCATCAAATCCTTTATACGAAAAAATATCTAACTTATCAGGCAATAAAATCGTAACACTTATTGATTCGTTACTGGACCTAAAAGAGGTGCCTTTAGCATTACTAAAAGAGCTCAATGAATATGCTGAAACGAGATTATTAGAACATGACTTCTACAATTCGCTAACGAACTACTACGACAACTCTGCCATTCCTTCAAATTCTACCTATGGAAATTGGGACACACGAAATGTATCTCCATATAGCGAATCTATTTCTAAGCTAGATACTTCTATACTTTTAACCTTAACAGACAATAAAAGCAACTGCAATTTTGTTGCGCCAATTCAAAGCCCTGTTGTTACTTCTAATTTTGGATGGAGAAATGGTAAAAATCACAATGGGATAGATCTAGATTTAGAAGTTTGGGATCCTGTAGTTGCTTCTTTTGATGGAATGGTACGAATTTCACTTTTCCACCCTGGATATGGCAGGGTTGTCATTATTAGACATTATAATGGTTTAGAAACTTTGTATGCTCACTTGCACCGCCTAAAAGTTAAAGCAGGCGAAATTGTTGAAGCTGGTCAAATTGTTGGGCTAGGCGGAAGCTCTGGACACTCTTCTGGAAGCCACCTTCATTTTGAAGTCCGTTACAAAGGAAAGCCATTGAACCCTAAGCATTTAATTTCCTTTAAGAACAACAAGTTAGTTAGCGATTCATTACTCTTAACTAAACAAAAATGGAATTATTCAGTTCTCCCTTTAGGGATTGAATTCCATACCATTAAAAAAGGTGATTTTATGTTTAAAATCGCTAAGAGATATGGACTAACTGTAAATGAATTGTGTAAAATAAACGGAGTCAAAAGAAACAAAATACTCTATCCGGGTAGAAAACTTAGAATTAAATAATGTTAAACCTTACCAACTACACTGATCATCCAACAAGAATTGGATATACTGTTTATCGTTTTTTTGAAAAAGAACGAGCGGTAACCTTTGAAGAACTCTTAACAAAAGAAAACGTTTACTTTGAAACTTCTATAGAAGAAGATGAAAACTCCATCTATCTCTTTGGAGTTCGTAAGGGGGATGCAAAACAAGCAATGAATGCCAATTATTTGGTGAGTGCTAAATACCGAAACAAAATTATTCCTAACACTTATTTTCGATGGGGTGTTCTTCTATTCTTCTTTGGGGTATTAGTTCTTGCTCTAATTGGCGCAATTCTTAGAACCTAAAACCAAGGGTAAAAGTAACGTAATGATCTTTTAAAGAAGTGCTTGCTGATTCATTCTGAGCTGCATTTACAATTGCCTCTTCGTGGTATGACTTTAAAGAATAAGCCATATCAAAATAATAACCATCATTCTTAATGCCAATACCTCCTGAGTAGATGGATGCTCCGGTATTAAAATCAATTTTACCAACCAATGGATCTCCTTGCAAACGATAACCTAAACGAACTCTAAAAGGATCTAATCGAATTTCAGAACCTATTCTTAGGTTTTGCGATAGTTTAAAGTTCGATCTTATGTTATCATTCTCCGTGAAAAAATCGACTCCAGTACTGTATTCTGTATCTTCAGATATTCTTGCCGTAGAATAATCTACCAGCTCATAGTCAACATTAATAACTCCATGACTTCCCACAATTACACTTGCGCTAGTCACAAATCTATAAGGTGTGGTCACTAAATAATTAAATGAACCAGCTGGTGATTCCTCAACAAAAACAGCCCCATCCTTTTTTTCTGAAGTGATATCTGTACGGTATTGATCTGTTAAAGAAAGTAAAGTTGGGGTATGAAATGCTGCACCCAACCTTAACCAATCAGCCGCCTTATAAATCATCCCTAATTTAAAATTTATACCAGCTCCAGTTGTCTTTACAAAATCATGCGTTGAATAAGAACTAAATTCAGTTAATGTATCAGAAGGTTCGGATGATTCGGTATAATAACGATCATAAGTGTATCGAACGGAAGGAATTCCAATTAACGCTCCTAAGTAGAGTTTGTCAGAATAATTGCCTCCTAAAGCAAAATACATTTCTCCAGAGCCACCCCGTGTTTCATAATTCGTAACCTGTGTAATGTTCTCAACTCCTGAAAAGACGTGATTATATTGTAAAGAATCTCCAACAATTGGGTTGATCAAAAAAGTTTCATAGGCTAACCTAGATGAAAAAGGGTAGGCGTCATAAATATGATCTTGAAGAGTTCCTCCATTCGCATTCAACTCATTGACATAAGTAGCTAATGCTGAAGAACTTGTTTCGCTTCGAATGGAAACGCTCGAGTTGTAATTGGCTGTACGGTTGTATCCCAATCCAAAACTAACCGATTCCCAATCACCACGCGCTTTAATATTCCCTACTAAACCGACATTCGAAAAGTGAAAATTTAATTTACCTGCCGAAGTCTCATTCTGAGCTGTATTGCTTTTCGAATAATTATAATGAAACCCAGGAGTAAAAGAAAAATCTGAACTTTTATAGACTCCTAATCCTCCGGGGTTAATACTAATTCCTGACATGTTTGCTCCTAGAGCACCAAACGACCCACCCATTGCATTAAAACGAGCATCCCCATAATAATCCAACTCTGATAAGCGTAAAACATCAAACTCATTTTGGGCGTTAGCTGAAGTCATAATCATGACAAGAACAAAAGAAAATAGTGCTGTATATCTCATAGTAATTTAATTTAAGATGAAAACTGATTACCTTCTTTTTGATCCACTTGTTGTTGATCTAGTTCCAGTGCTTCTCCCACCCGATGATCGCCCTGAACTTTTACCTTTATTATAGCTTCCTGAAGGCTTACTATAACTTGGTTTAGAGCTTTTTTTCGGTGCAGAATACGAATTCCTTGATTGACCAGAAGGCTTTGTATATGAGCTTCTTGGCCTTGTATAAGTACTCTTCGATTTGTTATAAGTTGGTTTCTTCGTTGTACTTCTTGGGTTAGTATATGTTGTTTTTGGTCGAGTAGTTGGTCTCGTATAACCAGATTTTGGTTGAGTTGATCTTGGATTATTATAACCACTATTTCCATTTGTTGTTCTTGGATTAACATATGTATTTTTGGGACGAGTAGCAGGTCGTGTGTAACCAGATTTCGGCTGAGTTGATCTTGGATTATTGTAACCATTGGTACTCTTTGGCGATCCACTAGTATTACTATACCCCTTAGTGCCTCTAGTAGGAGTTGTGTAAGCACTTTTTCCAGGAGACTTCGTTGCAGTATTTAGCGATCTAGTTCCGTTAGTACTTCTTACTGTTGTTTTAGGTCCGTTTTTAATCGATGTTTCATAACGTTGTCCAAAAGTTTTACCAGAATTCAATTGATTAGTGGAAGCGTTTGATGCGTAAGAGCCAGAATTCCTTTTTCCATATCCTGAGATACTAGAACCCGAACCTCTCTTCCCGTAATAATGACTATTGTGATCATAACTATTGTAGTAGTTATTAGAAGCATAATTTCCGTGATGACTATTGTGATGGTTGTGACCTCCCCAATAAGAGGATCCATAATAACCGTTATATCCATAATTGCCTGTACCACAATGACCGTAATTCCCAGAATACCCCCATCCCCAAGACCTTCCTAAAGACCATCCACCAAAATAAGACCATCCTAAATTTAAAGAAGAGTAACCAGGATTCCACCAGTTATAGCTTGTATAAATACTCGTTCCATAATTATATGGATTCGCATCATACCAATAATAATTGGTATAATAATCATCATAATAACCATCACGAGCGGGTGCATTTCTAAATCTTTTTATCCGTGAAGAATATTCATAATCATAATATTCGTTATTATAATCATAATCCGATCCATCATAATAATTATTAGCAATTTGAGTATCCCCATATTCATCTTCGTAATAGGTCGTATTCTCATCAATCCCCATTCTAGCGTTATAGGCTGCTTGCTTTTCATCGGCCCTTCTCTCGATAACGTAATCTGTTGCTGTCGAATATTCATCTTCAGAAACAGTTTCCTCAGGGGCTACTATTTCGATATCATTATTAGATTTCTTAGTTTTTGATGGATAAAAATCATCCTGAGCAATAGTGTTCCCAGCAAAGCTAAACAATGTAAGTCCGAGTGTTATAATCTTAAATACTTTCATAATATATCCTCCTTATTTTTTCTTCTTAATTTCTGATTTCATTTTTTAATCTCAAAACCATTCGACAATAAACAAATAGCATGCCAAAACGAGTCATCTCATTTATTGCCATAAAAGTGCTACCAAAAAGATGGTATTTACAAGAACATCTACAACAAGTTCTGCAGGAACATTCTCCCAAAAGGTATTGCCTCTTCTTTTCTTATGTTCTTGATCGCTATAAATTTCATCTGAATACTTCTGATCAGCGAATTCCTCCTCTTCAAAATTTTCAATTTCATAAATAGCGTTGTAATCTTGTTCTGAAAAATAACAATTCACCAAAATACTATCGGTTTTAGATAGCTTCTTAATTACGGTACTAGAATCTGTCTGAGCAAAAGAGGCAAGAGATCCAAATAACAAGAATAGCAAGGGGAGTAAATAAGTTTTAATCGAGTTCATTTTAGGTTAGTTTTAATTAATTTTACTTTATTAAAATTATTATTTTTTTTGATATTCATATCAAAAATTATACCTAAAAAATAAAAATGGCAAAAAATTTCACAACAAGAGCAGAAGATTACTCGGCTTGGTATAACGAATTAGTAGCAAAAGCGGACTTGGCAGAGCATTCTGCAGTTAGAGGATGTATGGTTATTAAACCTTATGGATACGCGATCTGGGAAAAGATGCAAGCACAATTAGACAAAATGTTTAAAGAAACTGGTCACGAAAACGCCTATTTCCCAATGCTTGTTCCTAAAAGTTTGTTTGAAGCGGAAGAAAAAAATGCGGAAGGTTTTGCGAAAGAATGTGCTGTTGTTACCCATTACAGACTAAAATCCGACCCTAACGATAAATCGAAATTAATTGTTGATCCTGATGCTAAACTAGAGGAAGAGTTGATTATTAGACCAACTTCCGAGGCGATCATTTGGAACACTTATAAAGGGTGGATTCAATCTTACAGAGATTTACCTTTATTAATTAACCAATGGGCCAATGTTATGCGCTGGGAAATGCGTACTCGTTTATTTTTACGTACTTCAGAATTTTTATGGCAAGAAGGGCATACTGCTCATGCCACAAAAACGGAGGCTATCGAGGAGTCTGAACAAATGATCAACATCTATTCAGAATTTGCTCAGAAATTTATGGCAATGCCTGTAATTATGGGTAAAAAATCGGATTCGGAACGTTTTGCCGGAGCGGATGACACCTTCACCATTGAAGCACTAATGCAAGATGGAAAAGCTTTACAAGCGGGAACCTCGCACTTTTTAGGCCAAAATTTTGCCAAAGCTTTTGATGTTCAATTTACCAACAAAGAAGGCAAAAGAGATTTTGTTTGGGCGACTTCCTGGGGGGTTTCCACTCGATTAATCGGCGGATTAATTATGACTCATTCTGATGATGACGGATTAGTATTGCCTCCAAACTTAGCCCCAATACAAGTTGTAATTGTACCTATACATAAAGGTGAAGAACAATTGGTACAAATATCCGAAAAAGTAAAAGGCATTAAATCCGCTTTAGAAGCCAAAGGAATTTCTGTAAAATTTGATGACAGGGATACTTATAAGCCAGGGTTTAAGTTTGCCGAGTGGGAATTCAAAGGGGTTCCTGTTCGACTCGCTATGGGACCAAGAGATTTAGAGAATGGAACAGTAGAAGTTGCACGTAGAGATACGAAAGAAAAAAATGTGCATGCAATAGAAGGGATAGCGGAGCACATTGAAAAGCTTTTGGTTGACATTCAAGACAATCTCTACAATAAGGCACACCAATATAGAGAAGAACACATTACCGAAGCAAACTCTTGGGATGAGTTTAAGGATATTCTAGAAAATAAAACGGGGTTTATTTCTGCACACTGGGACGGCACAGAAGAAACAGAAGAAAAAATTAAACAAAAAACAAAAGCAACTATTCGCTGTATTCCTTTGGATGCAAAAGAGGAAGCTGGTATTTGTGTTTTTTCTGGAAATCCTTCTAACAAAAGAGTTCTTTTTGCTAAAGCTTACTAATTATGGACAATGCTAAAAATAAAATTCTTGAAACCTTAAAAACAAAGGCATGCTTAAAACAAATCGTTTTCAAGAAAACTACCGAAGTTTTTCAAAGCTTTAAGGAAGAAGCTAAGCATTTAGTTGAAGAGCTTGCTGAAGGCATGAAAGATGCTGAACCTAATGTTCCGGTTAGCTTTGTAAATAAAGATGAATATGAATTTCACATTAAGTTTGGGGGAGACATCTTGGTCTTCTTTATGCACACCAATGTTTTTGATTTTGAAAAAAGTCATCCGATCTGGAAGACTTCTTATTTAAAAGAGGATAAGCTAAGGGCATACTGTGGAATGATAAACGTTTACAACTTCTTGTCTGATTCATTTAAATACAACCGTTTAAATGATGTTGGCGATTTAGTTGCTCGATTTTTCTTGAATAAGGATGACCATTATTTTGTGGAAGGAAAAAAACAACTCGGCTTTTTATTCAACGATTTTGTAAATGAAACCATTAACAACAATAAAATTAAAAATATTATAGAATCTTCCATTCTTTATTCAATGGATTTTGACTTGCTTACCCCTAGCTATGAAGCCATGCAAAACGTTAGTGTTCATGAAGTTAATGAAGTAACAAGCGCGATGAGCATTAAGACAGGAAAACGTCTTGGATATAAATTCCGAGCTCAAAGTGAAAAAAATGATTAATTTTTTCACTTTTTGTTTGCAAAGCAATAAATTATTTATACATTTGCATTCTCTTAAATAAAGGGAAACAAATTGGCCCGTTCGTCTAGGGGTTAGGACGTCTGGTTTTCATCCAGGAAACAGGGGTTCGATTCCCCTACGGGCTGCAAAGCAAACATCGAAAACCCGCTAATTTAGCGGGTTTTCTTGTTTTTAACCATATCCTTTCGTAAGTCCTCCGTAAAGAAACCCTACTCTTTAACTACATCCCCTACAAACACTGAGGGTTCAGACACATCACAATTCAACTATTTTGAAAAACTAAACTAAATGCAATAGGATTACATCCATCGCTATTGAATACTTTCATCACACATTAATATAGAAAGTGTAGTTCAAGCCGAATAAGACATAATCACCAGTAAACAGTATCTGTCACGCTGTCATTTCAAGAATTCTCAATAAACCCTGGCACGTCCTTTGAAAAATTGACGTAATGAATAAGACAATAAAAGATCTTTTTGAAAACGATAAACTGGAAGAGTGCGATTCCTTAATTCGTGAAATCTTCAATAGCAATAACTCTTGTACTGAGCCAAGAGTTGTTGAATGCGCTCAAGATTATATTTCATCTACAATAAACTACTGGGAAATAGTACTCATATCCGAACTACCCAAAGAACATCATTTTCATGCCTTAGATTTATTTCAATTGTGTTTAATGCCCCTCAGCAGGAATCTTCGAATAATAGAAAGGGAGATGTCTCCATTTATAGAACCTGACTTTCTAAAAAAATATGATTTCCACAACTACTACAACGAATCGATTATTGCTTTTTCAAATTCTCTAGGTGAATACTATTTATTGAGCATGGAAGGAGAAGTCCTTTATAAATCTAAAACCGTAATAAAGTATTGTGGATCCAAGTATTTTATATTCTCAAAGAATAAGTTAGGTGTATTGAACCAGAAAGGGGAAGTCGTCCTATCTCCAATCTATGATGATATTGGTGATGAAACAATGGGAATGTTCCCAGTATTATTAAATTCAAAATGGACTTTTATAAATCGGTTTGGAAGCAATGTGTTGAATCAATATTGGGAAAACATAAACTCATTCAAACAAGGACTCGCATTCGTAAAGAGAAACGATTTGTGGGGCTTAATTGACTTTAAAGGAAACCTAATATTAGAATACAAATTTCAAGAAGCTTGGGAGATGATTAACGAGAAAACACTCGTCAGATATCAAGATCACTTACACGTCCTCCATTTATCAGGAAAGCTCCTTAAAATAGAACTGAGTAAAGCAGAAATATTACCAACTCTAAACTTCCGTTTTCACGGAATCGCAACAGTAAGATTAGACAACCAGTTTTATGTAATCAATGAAAGAGGTGAAACACTTTCGGAAGATCTCCATCTAAAATCAATGATAAAATTTATATAATGAAAGCAAAAGAAATAGAAAAGGAAGTACTAAAATACATTAAGCGTGGAGAATTCAATTGTTCCATATCACTACTTAAAAGTTACTTCAACTTTCCACACACCACAAAAACAGTAAACCCTAAACTACTAGGCTACGCTTACGAAATAAAAGAAGCATACAAACACAAAAAGATTGCAGATGAACATTACTTAAAGGGTAAGCCATATTTCTATTTTGCTCTACCCCATTATAAGAAATGCTTGCTGACCTATATGGTGCATGAGCCAGAAAATTTACGGGAATTATTAGAGCGATATAAGCACGTTAAGAGAAATTGCAAAACACCAAAATTCTTATATCAGTTTGACGAAATCAGTATTGGGATAGATCATCTGATTGGTAAGACAAATAAGAAGTGTGCTATTTATACGCTCAATGGAAAGAAGCTATCTAAAGATTATGAAGGTATTTCTAATGTTACAGATCTATCCTATTTTATCGTAAGGAATAAAGACAAGTTTGGTGTAATCAATACGAGTGGTGAAGAAGTCTTACCATTAAAATATCCAGAAATAGTTTCCTTTAAAGAAGGTATTGCCGTGATTAAAGTAGCCAATGGTAAACAGTTTGTATTTTGGAACGACTCCAATCGAATATCTCAAGTATATGACGATGTGACTAATTTCAGTGAAGGGATTGCAGGGGCTAAGAGGTCAAACATGTGGAGTTTTATAGATTCTAAGCTGTACCATATATCTGAGAGCAAATTTGAATCTATCTTAGAATTTAAACAAAACTTGTGCGGTGTTAAGCAATATGGTATGTGGGGATTCATAAACCCACAAGGAGAATTTACAATCAAACCATTATATAAAAGTGTGAACAGTTTCGATAGCTACCAGTTAGGCTTGGTGATGATTAACAACACTCAATACTCGATAAACAAAAAGGGAGTATTGCTTGGTAAGAATGACTACTTCAATAGATAAAAAGGTCCTTACTTCAATAAACTAAGATCATTAGAATCTATTTTGTTGCATTTGTTGCAGACTGCAACATGCAACAATGCAGACTGCAACATGCAACAATGCAACAAAAGTCATTTTGAATTATTACCCCAGCTTCTCATCTTAACTACAACAATCCTATTATTTAGATTCATTTTTATTCCGCTCGCCCTTGCTTGGGAAAGTGATTACTCCAACAAATAAAACCTTCTACTTAAAACAAATCAAGCCTATCTGAATCTTTTTGTTGCATTTGTTGCATGTAATACTCTGCAACAAATGCACTTTAAGTAATTACAAGATTCTTATATTAAAATATAACAAACTACTTTTTAGATTTGTTTTTGGACTCTACATTTTTCTTCTTGTCCTTCTTCTTCTCTGGCGCAACTTCAGTCGGAGAATAATTTGTATCATTCAACTCTTGGGCATCATTATATTTTTTATACTTTATTTTTTCTACCCTCTTAACTTTTTGTTTTTCTACTTTCCTAGCATCTCTTTTAACCCCCCAAACCTGACTTCCTTCTTGATTGACAACAACTCCAGAAGTATATAAATCTTCGTCTTCAACCTCCAATCTTATTCCTTCTTTAGAAATAGAAAACTCCAAGCTTTGTTTGGGTAAGCGAATTGGTTTTAAAAGACCCTTTAATGGAGCTAACCATACTTGAATAGCATCATGAGACACTCCAATCATATCTGAAATATCACTAATTGAAATACCTTCCAAATAAAGTTGGATTGCTTTTACTCTATAATAGTTATCTATTTGTTTTCCCATTTTTCGTACTGTAAACTGAAGTAAACAATGTGGGTTCTGTCGCATTAATCTAGCTAAAAGCAAAAGATACATAATTTCGTTTTCTAAAACAGAAACTATGTTCAAGCATCATCGTTACCCCAAAGCAATCATTCTACAAGCAGTATATTTCAAACTAAGATTTACTTTAAGCTACCGTGATGTAGAAGAATTACTCCAGATAAGAGGTCTTAATGTTGATCACTCCACCATTCAACGATGGGTATTTAAGTTCTCTCCAGAGATAGAGAAGAATATGCACAAAAGAAAACATCAAGTTGGTGACAGTTGGAGAATGGACGAGACTTACATTAAGGTTGGTGGCAAAGACAGATATTTATACAGAGCAGTAGACAAACAAGGAAACACAATAGACTTTCTGTTAACCAAAAGAAGACAAAAGATGTCTGCTCAGAAGTTTTTTAATAAAGCAATTGGTAATAATGGAAGACCGAGAGTGGTAAATATTGACAAGAGCGGGACCAATAAAATGGCT
>JAWUVT010000105.1:0-17970 GCA_034112225.1 Flavobacteriales bacterium
GTTTGATCAGATAATGCCACGTGTAAATTACTACTGAAAGTAAAAGCACAGGAATGAAATTTGACCGATTAAAAAATGAACTAATTTGCAACACCATATAGGTAATACTAATGCTCATGCCAAAAAGAAAGGACATGCTTAAAAATTTAAGAATAGAACTCTTAAGCGTTATGAGATCTGAATTACTAATGCTATTTCCAACGATAAAACCAACAAATAAGAGAATGTTAAAATTAATCAGTTGAGTTAGTCCCATTATAAACGTTACCTCACTTACAAAGAGATGAATGATTTGGGCCAATACAAACCAAGTGTTAAACCAAAAAGCCCAACTTAAATTATAAGAGAGAAGTAATTTGTTTAATGGTGCTCCGGTTAGATATGCCAATTGGAGATGAAAATCTGTTTGTTCAAAAATTTTAAAAAACCTTACTTGCAGTATGAAGAACACTAAGAGGTAACTTCTTGAAAAAATAAGGAGTGAAATAATTATTAGGGGAAGTAAAAATAAACCTTGACGCAATTGATATTTTAAATGAATTTGAATCATTTTTTTAATAAATATCCTGAAGTCATTATTTTTTTGAAGAGAATATAAAACAATTGATTTATTATCTCCAACAATAATAAAGCTGAAACGATAGCTACAAAATAATTTTTTTCAATCGTATCAAATAGCACCTCAAATTTCCAAGAAAGTAATAATATCAATGAAATAGTTATATAATTCATAAAATAACTTTTTATTTTATTTTCATTGCGCCCAATCAATTTCATTACTAAAGCAAGATTATTGATGATAAAATAAACAACAATTACAAAAGCTAAAAGATTAAAAAACTGATGTATCTTAAGGAAATTTGAAAAATAATTATGAACTACTAAAGATGCAATTAAGATAATAATAGTAGGTGCTTTCACTCCAAATAACTCCAAGATATAAAATGAGAAATATTTGCAGCTCATGGAGATAGGAACAAAATTTAAAAAGGATTTATTCAATTTTGATTGAATGTTTTCGCTATACGAATCATAATAAAACATTGAAATTAGCATTGCTACAATGATAGCAAATGGATTTATACCGAATAGGGTTGAGTAATTTTCTATGTCAATGGTGTAGCCTATTGCAACAAAAATAGCCAATGTAGAAATTGCTACAAAAGAAATCAATTCACTAATTGGTGAAGCTATTATTTCACCCAACCTTCCTAAGTACAATAATCCAACAGGTATGTCTTTTGACTTGTTTCGGGTTAAAAATAAAAAATTCATTTTTAAGATGACTAAAAAGTGGTGCATTCTGTTCAATTTTATTAATTATTAAAAGGGATTCTGAGTTTCAGAACCCCTTTATTAAAAATAGCTTTAGAAGCATATTTTATGCTGAAAAAGCACCAACTTTACAACCTACAGCTAAAGCTCCAAAGAAGCCCCAGCCCTCCAGTAACAGCTAAGCCTGCCGAACCTGAAATACACATTGTTGAAGCGCATGCAGCACATTCTGCATAGCAAGATAATCCTCCTTCAACATTTTCCATTTGTTTTAAACTTAAATTTTTCATTGTAATAAATCTTAAATAATGCCTACTCTCGTTTTTTAGTTAACTTTAACAAATAGCATTTTCAGCATACCACTATATGCAAAGATGCGCAAGTAACCTGTCCGCTAAATCGGACTAATTACGTCTTTAAATAGGGAGTGTTAGCGCACTTCCCTTTTTATTATAATCCTTCTTAACGAAGGATTATTTTCTTGTCTTTTAATTCTCCTTAAAAAGTATATTTTCCACCAATAAATGGAGGTCTTTCTGAAGGTTTTTTCTAAACGATTCTACTAATCTATAAAAAATAACGATAAAAAACACATTTATTTCGACACTATTCATCTCGTAAGTTGTTGTTAATAGGTATTTTAAGTAGAATTACTTACTCTAATGGAGGGCGTGTTCTATTGAAAAAAAAATGAAGCCATTCTCCTTGTTTTTTATGGGGAAATAGGTCGAGTTACTGAACAATCCCTAAGCAGTGTTTCGAAGAGTTCTATTGATTAAACACGCTTTTTTTGAGAAGAAGAAGAAGAAGGTAGAAATACCGTTTAGGGGTTAAAACAATTCTTAAAGAAGCCTACGCTTATCTCCCAAAATAAACAGTTTAAAGCTGATCCTCCTTATTTTACATAAAAAAACCAAAGAGGAGATCCTCTTCGGTTATCAATCATTTATTTCTAAAAGTATTTTTAGTTGGCGTACTACTGAGCAGAAAAGTACTGGGGTATTAACCCTTTAATCTTCGTTAACGTTTCTGTTACTGATAATTCACTCATTCCTCCAGAAGCATTGGCATGACCACCGCCATTAAAATGATCTCCTGCCAAAACATTCACCGGATTCTCTGCTCCTTTCGAACGAAAAGATATTTTCATGATGCCGTCTCTTTCTGTAAATACAATTGCAGCTTTCATTCCTTTAATCGATAAAGCTTGGTTGGCTAAGTTGTCGGTATCTCCTTTTTGGTAATTGTATTTTGCCAATTCTTCTTTGGTCAATGAAATAACAGTTACCATATAGTCTTCCATGACCTCCATTTTTTCGCACATGGCATAACCTTGTAAACGTAAACGACTCGCAGTGTTATTGTCACTTAGTTTTTCGTGAATCAAGTGATTCTTCACTCCTCCGGCTATTAATTTAGCCAACACCTCGTGTGTACGGGGTTGTGTGGAAGAAAACCTAAAACTACCGGTATCGGTTAAGATGCCCAAGTACAAAGGAGTTCCAATTTTTTGATCCAATAAGTCTCCATTTCCTGATTGTTCTATGAGTTCAACAATTAATTCTGAAGTAGAAGATGCCGTAGTTTCAGATACGGTAATCGTAGGAAAATCTTCAGGATTTAAATGGTGATCAATCATTACTGTTTTACACGTTACCGCCTCTAAAAGCGCTTGCATATCGGGTCCAATACGGTTGGTGGCATTGTAATCCAAACAAAATACCAAATCTGCTTTATGAAATTCGGCCGTTATTTCTTCTGGTTGGTTAGTCATTAAAAGAAAGGCAGAAGTATCTAACCAATGTAAAAATTTAGGCGCTGCATCGGGATGACAAACCGTAGCGGTTTGTCCTAATTTTTCAATAAAATTTAACAAGCCCAATGAACTCCCTACAGAATCACCATCTGCTGATTTATGAGAGGTAATTACAATGTTTTTGGCAGCTTTAATTTCAGCAACTATCTGTTCGTATGTATTCATTTTCTTGTATTTTATTTTGCGTTGATTTATTCAGATGGGGGAAATTACACTTCTATTGCGACTAATTGAATGGCGACTTCAAATAAGAAACTTTAATTCCTACTTTTGAAGAATAATGCAAACCACAAAACTCAATACCCAAAGTATTTTACCTCTCACCTGTTCTCGATCGGGCACCTGTTGCTTTGGTAAAGTTGTCAACCTAAACCCTTGGGAATTGTTCAATTTAAGTAAAGAAAAAAAGATAACGCCTAAAGCATTTCGTGACCGCTATTGTGATTTTGGTGGAATTCGCTTAAAATTTAACGGAACAAGAGATTCTAAAGGACAACAAGCTTGCAGCCAATATGAAGAGGGGTTGGGTTGTAGTGTCCACTTAGGGCGTCCACTAGCCTGTCGATTATACCCATTAGGCCGTCAAATTCAAAATGACAACACGCACTATATCTACCAAGGGGATCAATTTCCTTGTTTAACTGACTGCGCAGAAGTGTTGGAATTGCCTAAGTTAAGTGTTGGTGAATACCTGAAAGGACAAGCCGCAGATCAATTTGAAAAGGGACAGGACGAATATTTAAAAGTCATGCAAAACATTGCTGACCTAGCATTTGAGTTACTCCTCGAATCTGGTTTAGCGGCATCTGGAGACACAAGAACCTTGAAACTTTGGAGAGCAATGGCCAATGAACTTCCTGAAGAGTTAACCCAAAGAATCGGTGAAGAATGGATAGATGCGTTGATGCTCCCCAACATAACTGAAAACCTTCAAAATCCTATTTCTTTTGCTCAACAACACCGTAATTTACTCTTGTTAAAAGCCCAAGAGCGTTTTAGCACCTTAACAACCATTCAAGAGTTTCATGAAGCTTCTACGTTAATTATGGGAGTTGCATTGCATCTAGCTCAAGGTTTAGGGGTAGATCAAAAAAGTATTGCTGAACATTGGATTGCTACGGCAAAGCAACATGGTGCTATAGAATAGTCTTTTAGAAATTGAACACCCTTCAATTTCTAAAAAATAATGTATCAATAGAGGCTATGCTTCATCTCATTATTTTCATAACTTTAAAAAAAATATTTTCATGAAAAAAGTAACTCTTCTCCTCCTAACGAGTATGCTATCGGTTTCTGGGTTTTCTCAAACAACCTATAACCATATTGCTCCCGTATTATATGAAAACTGTACTTCTTGCCATAGAGCTGGTGGTGGAGCTCCTTTTTCCATGCTGAGTTACGCAGAAATACTTCCATGGGTAGATGGAATGAAACACGCTTTAGAGGATGGGGATATGCCCCCATGGGGAGCAGATACTTCATACATGCATTTTGTGAATGAACGCCCGATAACTCCAGCAGACAAGAGCGCTATTATTGCTTGGATAGATGGCGGAGCTTTAGAGGGAGACCCTTCGTTAGTGCCCGCTCCACCAGTATATCCAGAATACTTACTCAACGGAACTCCGGATACCATTGTTCAAATGACTACCTTTTACAGTAATGCTGATGTGTCAGATAAATACAACACTATAGTTGTACCCTTAGCTTTATCTCAATCTAGGTTTATCAGAGCAATTGAATTGATTCCAAGTGACCCTACACTAATTCATCACTCCCTTATTATTGCAAGTAATTTAGGCGATGTTACCATTGACACCAGCGGAACTGCCTACACGATTAGTGGAGACATTCCTATTGGAACATGGGCTCCAGGATCTATGCCTATTGTTTTCCCTAATTCTTCTCAATTAAAAATGGGTATTGAAATACCAGCAAATGGAGAAATTGCCATGCAAATACATACCCCTTCAGGAACTTTAGGCCAAGCAATTAACATTGAATTTAGATTGTATTTTTACCCAGTTAATGAACCTGACATTAGACCCGTATACGATTTTGTACCGCTACAATATTGGAGTAATGATTTTTGGATTGGAGCCGAAGAAGTTAAAAGTTTTTCTGTAGAAGCATCCACTTTACCCTATGAAATTTCTATTTTTTCTGCGTTTCCTCACTCCCATCAAATCTGTACTGAAATCTTAAATTATGCTTATGACCCTGCATCTTCTGATACGGTTCCTTTAATCAAAATTGATAAATGGGATTTTGAACACCAAGAATATTATTACAACAAAAACTTGATTAAAATTCCAACAGGATATAAACTTCATTCTGACCATACTTTTGACAATACATCCAACAATCATCACAACCCAAACAACCCTCCTCAATTGGTAACTGTAGGTCTTTTTACCGATAATGAAATGCTATTTGATGGATTTCAATTCATCACCTATCAAACTGGTGATGAACTCATTAATGTAGACAGCATTCTAAGAAATGATCCTTTATTAAATTATCCTGTTAATATTAATGAACCAGCTAATGCTCAGATATCGAATTCTTATGTTTATCCAAATCCTATGGTTGATCAGTCGTTTATTCATTTTAATTCACCAGCTAATCATTCACAATCATACCTTCTAAAAATCATTGACATTAAAGGTCAGACGGTAAAGATGAATACTAAATTGAAGAACGGTTATTTTGAAATTCATAAAGGAGAATTAAGTCCTGGCATCTATTTTTATAAAATTGCTGATGGCAAGAAAAAAGTTTCCACTGGTAAAATTATCATTCAATAAAAGAGCAACTTTTTGATACAATTTACGAGTCTAGTTCAGGCTACTTTTCACAAAAAAATATAGCCGTTCTAAATGCAAATTTTAAAAACACATTATCACCCTGAAGTTACCACTTTAGAGAACAAATCTACTTTTACGAGGTTAGCTACTAGAAGTATCGCACTTCAGGGCAATAGCATTTTACTGTTATATACCCAAAGATATGAAGACTACAGTCTTCCTGGAGGAGGCTTAAATTTGGGCGAAGATAAAGAGGAAGGGATGATACGGGAGCTTCAAGAGGAAACTGGCGCTCAAAACATTAACAACATCCAACCCTTTGGCATTTATAAAGAATATAGACCCTGGCACAAACCAGATCATGACATTCAGCAAATGATTTCTTATTGCTACACTTGCGATATCAACAAAGAGTTGGGCAGCTCAACCATGGAGACTTACGAGATAAAAAATGGCATGAAAGCGATTTGGATCAATATTCATGAGGCCATAGCTCACAATAAAAAAACAATGGAAACCAGCGATAAGAAAGGACTGTCTATTGAACGGGAAACTTTTTTGTTAGAACTGATCGTTAAAAAAACAAATTTAAAACAGACCACATAATGGAGAAAATTTCGAATAGAGCTTTAATTAGCCGATTGTACAGTTCAGCCAATGATCAACTGGAAGAGGCAAGCTTTGACATTGAAAGTTGGAAGGAATGGTATCAGGTTGTTCAGCAACTTACTGCTCCAGAAAAGATGGTTTATGTCATCGTAAAACTAAACCAAGCAGTAACCAATGGAGGTTTTGCTGAGTTTTACGAAACCTCATTTGGGGTATTTACTCCTGAAATTATTCATGTATTCACCGAAATTAAGGCCACAGCATCTGCTAAAATTGTTGCTGGCACGTTATCAATTGTCAATCCAACAGGGTTATTGGATGATGCTTACAAAGCGATTGTTTTCAAAATTCAGTTATCAGAACAACAACGAGAAGCACTTTATGCGCATGATGTTCAGTACGACCAATTGCAAGATCAAGAGAATTTAGAAGAGCTCTTAGGCGATTACATCCAAGGGATGCTTAACTAACTGAAGCTGCAATCATCCCTAAGCAAGAATAGCAGTAGACCTCTTAAAGTCTACCTTATTTTACTACATTTGGGTCGAACACATTAACTTATGCGTCCTACTAAAATTGGATTTTGGTCTAGCACCTCCTTAGTGGCAGGTAACATGATTGGTTCTGGGGTATTCTTACTCCCTGCTTCCTTAGCTGCGTATGGTGCTATTAGTTTGTTAGGTTGGTTGTTTTCCTCTCTTGGAGCGATTCTTCTTGCTGTTGTCTTCGGTAATTTGGGTCGATTAGCCCCCAATACTACCGGAGGTCCTTATGCTTATACTCGATTAGGACTGGGTAACTTTCCTGGATTTCTAGTTGCTTGGGGATATTGGATTTCCATTTGGTGTACCAATGCGGCTATTGCTGTGGCATTGGTTGGATATCTGGAAGTTTTTTTCCCAATTTTAGGAACACAAAAATTAGTAGCCGTTATTACTGGATTAGCCGTTATTTGGTTGTTTACTTGGATCAATTCTAAACCTTTAAAAACAGTAGCACTTGTACAATTGATTACTACCATTCTTAAGATTATGCCCATCCTTTTGGTAGGGTTTATTGGAATTTTATACATCAATACCGATCATTTTTTTCCAATTAATTTAAGTGGCGAATCGAGTTTTTCTGCCATTACGACTACCACCACCTTAACCCTTTTTGCTTTTTTGGGTATGGAAAGCGCTACCATACCGAGTAAGAATATTAAAGATGCGGCTACTACAATAAAGAAAGCAACAATGGCTGGCACCCTAATTACTATTGTCGTCTACACCTTAAGTTCTATTGCCATTATGGGCATTATTCCTCCAGAGGTCCTCTCCGAATCTAACGCTCCATTTGCCGATGCTGCAGGTTTATTTTGGGGCGTTTCAGCAAAATACATCGTTGCAGCAGGTGCAGTCATCGCAACGCTTGGCGCATTAAATGGATGGATACTTATACAAGGACAAATCCCCATGGCTGCGGCACAAGACGAACTTTTTCCAAAAATATTTGGAAAACTAAATGGTAATAATTCTCCAATAATTGGAATTGTACTTTCCAGTATTTTAGCCTCCATTTTAATGGGACTCAATTACACCAAAGGGCTAATAGATGCTTTCACCTTTATGATGAAGCTTTCTACGCTATCTGTATTAACCCCCTATTTATTATCCACCATTAGTATGCTCATTTTAATACGCAGAAAAGAAGGCAATATTTCAATTCCTAAAATACTACTGGCCATTGCAACGGTGGCATTTTGCACTTGGGTAATTGTTGGCTGTGGTTTAGAAACCATCATTTGGGGAGTGCTCTTATTGGCAATAGGGATTCCTTTTTACTTTAACATCAAAAAATAACTTCTATGGAAAAATTCTACATCAACCCTGATATTACTTGCGCAGAAACACTACCCGCAACTTTTTATAGAAGTCAAGAAGTGTTTGATGCCATTAAAGAACGTGTTTTTGAAACTACCTGGCAATGGGTTGGTGATGCCAATACTACAGTTCCACTTACAGAGTCTGTTTACCCACTGATGCTGCTCGATAATTATATTTCTGAGCCCCTGCTACTCGTTCGAGATCAAGACAACAAAATGCATTGCATCAGTAATGTTTGTACACACCGAGGAAATATGGTAGCACAGCATCCTGGAAAGATGAAACAACTGGCCTGTATGTATCATGGGAGAAGGTTTGAATTGGATGGTCGTTTTAAAATGATGCCTGAATTTAAAGAAGCTAAAGATTTTCCAAGGCCTTGTGAAGGCTTACACCAATTTCAATTGCACAACTGGGGAAATCAATTGTTTGTAGGACTTGATCCTGTTTTCGATTTTTCTGAGGTTATCCATGTCATGCAAGAACGCGTTGGTTTTTTACCGTTAAATGAATTTAAATTGGATACTGCATCCAATAAAGAGTACCTCATTAATTGCCACTGGGCTTTGTATTGCGACAATTACTTAGAGGGATTTCACATTCCTTTTGTGCATGAGGATTTAAACAAAGCGTTAGATTACGGAAAGTATAAAACTGAAATTTATGAACACGTTAATTTACAAATTGGATATTCTGAAGGAAGTGAAGAGGTCTTTGAGCTGCCAGAAGGACACCCTGATCATGGAGAAAATGTAGCCGCTTATTATTACTGGATCTTCCCCAATATGATGTTTAACTTTTACCCTTGGGGCTTATCTATTAATCGTGTTAAACCTATAAGTTTAAATAAAACCAAAGTATCATTTATTACCTACGTTTATGATGAAAGTAAGCTCAATACTGGAGCTGGCGCTTTATTAGACAAGGTGGAACGCGAAGATGAATTTGTGGTAGAAGGAGTGCATAAAGGTTTACAATCTAAATTTTACAAAGCTGGCCGCTTCTCTCCTACTAGAGAAAAAGGGGTACATCATTTTCATGGTTTACTTGCTAAATACCTTAACGATTAAAAGCGTTATCCGATTGTAAAAGATTAAACTCATGGGCTCTTCGCCTATTCTTTTATTTTTTTGAGGAGGTTCAGTTGCCCAATTATAGGTTCAATACAGACCAGAACTTCTAATCTCTTTAACTAGCTTTAAAACAAGCCACTTTATTTACTATATTTGAATAAGAAAAACTAACACAAAAATTTAAAAGCAAATCGTATGGGAAAAGGTAAAGACTCCAAGAAAGCCGTTAAGAAAGAAGCTGCTAAAACTCCAAAAGAAAAAAAAGCAGAAAAGAAACTAAAGAAAGGGTAAATAAGGCTTCAACAACGTATCAAAAAAAAGGATGACATCTAGCTTAGAAGTCATCCTTTTTTTTGTGGAATGAAAAGCAAAACTACTGAACAGTAAAATTAGTCCTGCCCTGGAATAAAAAAGAGAAGCGTTTTTCACGCGTATGTTCCTCTTTAAAAGTAGGTTCTGAATGATTACTTTTGGGGAAATGACAAACGAGAAGAACAACTAATTAGCAACACATGCATTTTAACATCACCAAAATTGATTCACAAAAAGGAAAAATAGCAATAGTTACTGGAGCGAATACTGGTCTTGGTAAAGAAATTACGCTTGCTTTGGCAAAACTTGAAGTCAAGGTGATTATGGCTTGCCGCAATCTACAAAAAGCGAAAAAAACGCAATTGGAGATTCTAAAAGAAGTTCCTACTGCCAGTCTTGAGCTGATGGAATTAGACCTCAATAGCTTAACTAGTGTTCGAAGCTTTGCTCATTCTTTCTGCGCTCAATATCAGCAACTCAATATGTTGATCGAAAATGCAGGCATTATGATTCCTCCATTTACAAAAACAGAAGAGGGTTTTGAAAGTCAATTGGGAGTCAATTATCTAAGTCATTTTTTATTAACGAATTTGTTAATGCCTATTTTAAACCAAACTGAAGGTGCACGAATCGCCACCACAAGTAGTATTGCGCATAAAACTGGACGTATTGATTTCGACAATCTAAATGCTGAAAAAAATTATGGCAAAATGGAAGCTTATAGACAGAGTAAATTAGCGTGTTTAATGTTTGCTTATGAATTGCAACGAAGATTGAGTAAGACAGACCGTAAAATTATTGCTGTAGCGGCTCACCCTGGAGTATCTAAAACTAATTTATTTTACAATTTACCTCAGTTCGTTCAATTCCTAACTGTCCCACTTCTTCCTTTTTTTACCCATTCTCCAAAAAAAGCAGCACTACCAATGCTTTATGCGGTTTTAGGCGATGCTGTAAAGGGTGGTGATTATATAGGACCTATTGGATATAGAGACATGATAGGTGCTCCAGGAAAGGCGGAATCTCAACCGCAAGCCCATGACCGCTCTGTTGCCAAAAGGTTATGGGAAGTTTCGGAAGAATTGACTGGTCAAGTTTTTACCATTCAATGATGACGAATCTAGCTCCTACAAGAACTCCTCATCTAATTGTAGATTTTAACAAAGATTCAGTTCTTAATGACTGGATAGTTATAAATGACAGCGTTATGGGAGGAGTATCCTCAAGTACATTTCAATTAACCACGGATGGAAACGGTATTTTTGAAGGAAATATTTCTTTAGATAATAAGGGAGGATTCTCTTCTGTTCGCTACAATACAATTAAAACAATCGTAAAAGGATACTCTAAGGTACTCATTCAACTTAAAGGTGATGGAAAAGATTACCAATTTAGAATTAGGACAAATGTTGGCGATTCATCTTCTTTTATCGCTCCATTTTCAACTACTGGAGAGTGGCAAAAAATAGAGTTCTCGCTTCATCAGATGTTCCCTTCATTGAGGGGCAAAAGACTGGATCTTCCAAATTTTGATGGTGAGTATTTTGAATCCATCACTTTTTTAATCGGAAATAAAAAGAAGGAGCATTTTAAACTCTTAATTGATAAAATTGAACTTCTATAAATCTTCTCCTCCTCTTCCTCATGAAATAAGGAAAACGAGGGTGAGATAGCCTGTCTAAGAAATGAGTGAAATGGAAACTATTTTGGACTAGGAAATGCGGGAGCCTTCTGCGATAAAAAAGGCAAGTTTTTAGCTATCCCCTTTAACTCTTTTCTCTTTTTTTCAGATTCCAGACTTTCCCCACGTTGTTCAACTTTGGATTCTTTACTCGTTTCTTTTATTTTGCAGTCTACAGACTGAAGACTGATTACTATTTATTTTATTTGACGAACCAAGAAGAGGATTCCAAACCCTATTTATAGCGTAATTTGAGTTTAAAAACACCTCGCGATAAGCGTTCCTTTTGTTGGAGCACAAGCCCTTTATTTCTCAACATGAGTCAACCAATCCCCCTTTATAGGCAAACACCTTATTTACAAAACCCTAACTCGGCAACTTCCTGTTTCTTAACCCCGCGATAATAGCAATCACTACAATTACTGCAGCGGTAATTGGAACGAAAGTAGGAATTGGAACAGGATCTCCTGCAGCATAAGAATGCAATCCAGACAAGTAGTAGTTTACTCCAAAATAAGTCATTAAAACAACCGACAGTCCTAAAACAGCCATTAGGTTAAACACAAATCTTCCGTTTAATTTTGGAATAAAACGAAAGTGTAAAACCATCGCATAGTACAATACAATCACTAAAGCCCAAGTCTCCTTAGGATCCCATCCCCAATACCTTCCCCAACTCTCATTGGCCCAAATCCCACCTAAAAAGGTTCCTACAGCAGCCATAAACACTCCTACGGTAAGGTTCATTTCTACAATATAAGTCAACTCTTTAAGTACTCTGTTAATTTTTGCTTTGTTCTTTTCTGATTTAAAAATCATTAACAACAAACAAATAAATCCTAATAAAGCACCCAGTGTTAAAGGAGCATAACTCCCTACCATAATTGCTACATGAATCATTAACCAATAGGATTTAAGTACAGGAACTAAATTGGTAATCTGAGGATCTAAAAAGTTAAGGTTCGCGGAAAACAAGACTACACAAGCTAAAATTGCTGATGCGGCCAAGGTCATTTTGTTACTCTTAGAAAAGATAAACCCCATGACCATAGCAGTCCAAGAAACCAACAACATGGCCTCATAACCATTACTCCATGGAGCATGTCCAGAAATATACCACCGTGCAGCTAAACCAGCAGTATGAATTAACAACAAACCAAACAAACCAACAGTAAACACATTTACCACCTTCTTTTTCCATTTTTTATCGTTAAAGATATCCGAGAACAGGAAGAATAGCATTAACAATCCAAAAACTGGATAATACTTAAAGAGCTTATTAAAAATATTTACCTTATTGTAAGCAATTTCCATATCAATTTTAGTAGCAGAAGGCAACACCGCAGCACCAAATGTTTTTTGATAGTCAGCAATATGTTTCAACGTACTGTCTGCTAAGGCCCAATTGTCAGTTTTTAACGATTGGGTAATGGATTGGAAATAATAAGGTAAAATAGCTTTCACAAAAATAGAATCGTGCGTACTAAACTGATTGTATTCGATGTTACTAAACCATTTATTGTTGGGGTCATTTGATTTGGGAAACAACTTTAAAATGGAACCTTCATACACCATATAACAAATGTTAATGCGCTCATCAACTGTTAAAACATCCTTATCATACTGCGTTTGATCTGCTGGCTTTTTGGCATTCGCTGCTTTTACATCCTCCATTAAGACGTACTCAAATTTGTTATCAAAGAAATTGATAAAAGCGGCATAATTGCCCACAGCCTTTAGTTTCTTCTTTAACTTCTCGTTGTTTCTATTAATGTAAATAAACGGCGTTTGTTGCCAATACCCAGAATGATACATAATGCTGAGTAACACTTGTTCTGGATTTAAGTTTTCGTAGTTATTTTTATGGTGTACTTTTCTTAAAAACTCAGAAGCAAAAGTATGCAAAGGCTTCATTCTTCCTTCAACATCTTGCATCAACAAATGGCTAAACTTATTGGCATGCTCGGCATCTATAAGGGTATAGTTTACTTCTTTAGTTTCACTGTGCTCATGACCATCATTCTCTGAATGAGCATGCTGTGCATTGGCAACTGCGGGAAACAAAGTGGACAATCCGATGGCAAGAATTACAGTAAGTTCTCTTTTATTTTTTAATTCTTTGAGTTTATTTCGTAACATTCTAAAGCGTGTATTTTTCAATATTAAAGTCAGTATCATTCCTAAGAAAAGAAATCCATACCCAATATACGTCACCAATGTTCCCCAGAAATCATGATTCACAGAAAGAACAGTCCCCAGTTCATCAGGATCATAATTGGACTGAAACAATCGGTAACCATCATAATCCAATACATTATTCATAAAGATCCGTTGATCAAACTCTACTCCCCCAAAACGATTGTCCAATACAGTAACCTCACTCGCAAAAGAAGAAGGACTCATAGAGCCTGGATATTTTTCCATTTCAAAATCATTACACCTTACACTAAAAGGAGTGCTTATATTTTTAGATCCATAAACCAATGAGAAATTTAAATCCGCTAACTGAAAAATGGTGTGGTTAGAAACATAGCCTTGCCCTCCAAACAAGGTCACTTCTTGAGTGATCTCATTACAAGTTACGGCTACAATTAAAGCATCCTCTCCACTTTTATTGGATTTTGGAGCTGAGATAGGCTGAATACGTACCTTTTCATGAACAGTCTTAAATACCAATTGAATTTGATCAATAGAGTACAACCTTCGGTTCTTAAATTCATGAAGAGTATCTCTTTTCAATACAGCCCTACTCTGATCATCCATACTCAAGTAATTGATATCGTAAGGTGAAAATATCGTTAAACCAGAATCTGTTTCATTAATCTTAACGGATTCAGACATTGAATTGTCATTAAAAGCTACAGGAAAATTCCCGAAAAACTTGGTCTTTCCACTCTCAATATACCTCGACAATCGCCCACCTTCTCCAACTGTAACGATCTCAATGACATGCTTTCCATTTTCTGCGGCTACAACAGTATCAATAGAGTTTTGAATGTAACCTTTATAAGCTAATGTAATTTCATTTCCTTTAAACTCAAAATCATTTTCAAAATTGGCATTGTATTTAGGATTTAAAAAAAGTTTCTTCTCGTAAGTCAATTGCTCCACCTTATCATCCACTTTAAATTGCAAGTAAGTATCCGCCGAAACAATGCTGTTACTCGTTTCTCCCTCACGGATATGCATTGACCCTTCAAAACTGATATAACGCGTTATTCCTGCTCCAATAATAATGACAATAAATGCCAAGTGAAACATTAAAGTAGCAGCTTTAACCCATCTAAAAAGCCTGTACTTGATTAGGTTACCAATTAAGTTGATGATTAATAAAATCATGATCAACTCAAACCAACGGGTGTTAAAGATTAACGCTTTTGAAGCCGGTGTTCCAAAATCATTTTCAATAATGGTTGCCCAACCAATAGCGCCTGCAAAAAACAGCAATAAAGTAGCTGTTAATCGAGTTGAAAATAAAATGCTTTTGATGGTTTGAAACATAACTATTGTGCTTAATTAATTGCGAACAAAATTAGTTAATTTTACACGGTATAAATAGAAATAGATTGATTAAAACAATAACACTAATAGGTTCTGGAAACGTAGCCACTCACCTTGGAAAAGCTTTTCTTAACCAGGGAGTTGAAATTAACCAAGTATACAGCTACAACAAAGACAATGCTTTTGAATTGGCAAACCAATTGAACGCCATGCCTTGCGATGAGATTAAGTTTATTTCTGATGAAAGCGATGCTTATTTCATTTGTATTAAAGACGATTACATTGAGGACATTGCTCAACAACTTTCGGTTAAAAATAAAATAGTTGTCCACACCTCAGGCAGTGTTCCTCTGCAAATTTTAAATCAATTTGAGAATCACGGAATTTTTTACCCCCTACAAACTTTTTCTAAAGAGAAAGATTTAGACCTTACAACTGTTCCTTTTTGTATTGAAGCGAACAATAAAAAAACCAAGCACGCTTTACTTGAATTCGCAAAAACCTTATCGAATAATGTCCATGAAATTGATTCTGAACAACGTAAAAAAATACATCTAGCAGCAGTTTTTGCATGCAACTTTAGCAACTACATGTACTCCATTGCTGAAGATATTTTACGACAAGAGCATCTCAATTTTGAAATGCTAAAACCATTGATTCTAGAAACGGCTAAGAAAACTCAAGAAAACAGTCCTAAAGCTATGCAAACAGGACCTGCCATAAGAAATGATCAAGAAGTAATAAAAGAACACATCGAGCTCTTAAACGATTCAAAAAAACATCAAGAAATCTACCAATTGATCAGTCATGCAATTCTCAATTCATCCGATATTTCTAAATAATACAATCTATTTGTCCCCTAGCCCATTACTTTTCACTGAAGGAATGCGTGCGTTTCTCTTTCCAACTTTTAAACTTGACCAACTTTTAAACTTTCAAACTTGAGAAACTTCTTACCTTTCCACTTTCAAAATTTGAACGAATAACATGGCAAACTTTAAAGAACTCTTACCAAAAATTAACTCCTTTGTATTTGATATTGATGGCGTACTATCTGATGGAAGTATTTTAGTTACAGAAAATGGAGAACAACTAAGAACAATGAGTACTAGAGATGGTATGGCAATTACTATGGCCTTAAAGAAAGGCTATAATATTGCCATTATTTCTGGTGGAAACTCTCAATCCGTTGTCCATCGTTTTAATTATTTAGGCATTACTGATGTTTTTTTAGGGGTAGAGGATAAAATTGCTGTTTTACATCAATATTTCGATGACAAAGGAATAACTGCCGAAAATGTTCTTTATATGGGGGATGACATTCCTGATTATTACCCAATGAAAGAGTGTGGCGTTGCTACCTGCCCGAAAAATGCGGCAATAGAAATTAAAGAAATTGCCGATTATATTTCAGACAAAGATGGTGGGCATGGTTGTGTTCGTGACATTGTAGAGCAAGTAATGCGTTGCAAAGGAGATTGGTTTAAACCGGTTTAATGTTTAATGTTTAATGTTTAATGTTTAATGAAAAAAAAATCCAAAAACAATACACCATCAACTAAAAACTATTTACAAACAACTTTATAAACTTTCAATTCTTCATTCTTCACTTTTCCTTCTTAGAGAATGTGGTACTTCACCAACTCATCAATAGGCTGTTTAATCACTTTACCCACTTCTACTTTATACTGTTGAGCAACTTCCTTAAAAATAGCTTGGTATACAAAAGCTACAGAGCCTATTAGGTGTAACGTTTTATTTTGATAATCGGAGTATTTACAGATGTTTTTCTCAAAAAACATCTCAAAGCGCTGCTTCACCATCTTTCTAATAAAATCATCTTCAAGATGCTGAAAAACAAATCGGCTAAATCCTGCTAAAAAACGATTAGGCAAAGCTTTTTTATAAACTGATTCTAAAATATCATCCGCAGTCAACTGGTATTCTTTTTTAAATTTAGCTTCAATTTCGTTCGGCAAATCTCCTTCTAAAAAAGCTTTCACAAACGTTTTTCCAATATCTGCTCCACTCCCATAGTCTCCTAATAAATATCCTAAAGCCCTCACATTTTGAGTTATTTCATCTCCATTGTAGAAACAAGAGTTGGATCCTGTTCCTAAAATAGCTACTATTCCTTTGTCTTTTCCGCAAGTGGCATGGGCTGCGCCCAACATATCGTGCTGTACTTCTATTTTTGCGGCACTAAAAAAAGTACTTAATGGGGTTTCTATTTCTTGCTTATTTTTTGGTGTTGAGCAACCTGCAGCATAAAAATAAACTTGAGTAACCTCTGCTTTAATCGCAATCAATTTAGAGGCCGCCAATTCTGTTAAAATACTTGCCGAAGTGATGAAGTATGGATTAAATCCAATGGTTTCAAATGAAGTCATTGCCCCATTCTCAGTAACTAAACGCCAATCCGTTTTGGTAGAACCACTATCTGCTATCAAAATCATCTAACAAATTTATCAATAAGTAGTTCTATAATCCATAAATTTGTAAAAAATTAAATTTATGAGTGAAATAAAAAACAAAGTAGTCTCTATCAGCTATAACCTTTACAAAGATACTGAGAAAGGAGAAATGATTGAATCTACAGAAGGAAAAGATCCATTGGTGTTTTTAACGGGTTTAGGACAAATGATTCCTGAATTTGAACAAAATGTTATTGAATTAAACGCTGGAGATGATTTTTCTTTCGGAATTAAGTCAGAAAACGCTTATGGAACTAGAACTGATGAAGCGATCGTTGAGTTACCTCAAGATATGTTTATGAAAGAAGGAAAATTAGTAGAAGAAGTGGCTGTTGACAACGTTTTACCTTTAGAGGATCAAAACGGTCAAGTACATCCTGCAAAAATTGTTTCTATTAATGAGGAAACAATTACTTGTGATGTTAACCACCCTTTAGCTGATCAAGATTTACATTTTACTGGTAATGTTGTAGAAGTAAGAGACGCAACTGCTGAAGAATTAGAACATGGTCACGTTCACGGAGCTGGTGGTCACGAACACTAGAATTTAGATAATC